>CANNJG010000011.1 GCA_947504795.1 Legionellaceae bacterium | reverse complement strand
CCTAGATGCCAATAAAAATAAACCCGGCGTTGTAAGCATGCCTAGTGGGCTTCAATATAAGATTATTTCCAATGGCACAGGTGCCAAGCCGACTAAAGCTGATACCGTTACGGTTGAGTACACCGGTCGTTTGATCAGTGGTGAAGTGTTTGACAGCACCGAAAAAGCAGGCAAACCTGCAACGTTCCAATTGATGCAAGTGATTCCAGGCTGGACAGAAGCACTCCAATTGATGTCAGTGGGATCGACTTGGGAATTATATGTTCCTTCTAATTTAGCTTATGGCGTACGTAATGTGGGTGGATTAATTGGACCGAATGAAACATTAATATTTTCAGTTCATTTATTATCGATTGAAAAATCTAAGTAAACTCTCGAATAATAACAGGCAGGTTGGGCCTTGTCCCAACCGATGTTATGAAAAATATCAAGCCTTGCCAGCCTAGCAAAGCAATCCAGCATACGTCGTTTAAACGTTCGTTTGATTCGCTGTGCTCGCAAAGACGTAACTTTTTCTTCAGACTTCAATTGGCATTGTCATGATAAAGCAGCTAGTCATCATCTTTTTCTTGGGCTTTTCATCCGGCCTCCCTATCTCTCTGGTCAGTTCCACCCTACAAGCCTGGTTTGCCGATGCCGGTTTATCGATATGGGTGACAGGCTTGATGAGTTTAATTAGTGTTCCATACTTGTACCGTTTTTTGTGGGCACCGTTACTAGATCGATATAGCTTATTAAACTTAGGTAAGCGCCGGAGCTGGATTCTATTAATGCAGATGCTGATTAGTATTGGACTCTATCTGTTGAGCGGATATTCACCACAACATTCTCCTTGGATCATGGCGGGTCTGACCTTGTTTATCGCGACCTGCTCAGCGACACAAGATGCCGCGATTGATGCACATCGTACAGAGTATTTATCGCTTCCGTTGCACGGTTTAGGCGCCTCTATAGCCACAATTGCTTACCGTCTCGCTTTATTAGTCAGTGGTGGTCTAGCCTTAATTATAGCCCAATATTACGGTTGGGGGGTGACTTATCGTTTGATGAGTGGCCTAATGATGTTAGGGATGATAGCGATAGCTATGAGTCCAGAGCCTTCTCAACACACCCAACCCGATGCGTCACTCCTAACGTTGTTTATCGATCCCGTCCGTGATTTATTAAGCCGGCATGAATTGCTCGCTTTTTGTTTATTTATTATTTTTTTTAAGGCCGGAGAAGTATTTACGACGAGTATTAGTGGTATCGTGATGCCTTTTTTTATTCAGGGTTTACATTTCTCTTTGGCAACGATTGGTTATGTTACTAAAGTTTGGGGCGTGGCAGCGATTATTATCGGGGGGTTGATAGGTGGAGCAATTCTTGTGCGTCATTCGTTGTACCAGTCTCTTTTATATTTTGGATTATTGCAAGCGCTCACTAATGGGATTTTTATTCTGCTGGCCACCACAAAACCTCATACATGGTTATTAATGCTGGCAGTATTTAGCGACAATTTTGCGGCGGGGATGGGGTCGACCGCTTTAGTGGCTTTAATGATGCGCTTTGTGGATCATCGCTTCACTGCTACTCAATTTTCTATATTGGCGTCTATGGTGGGTGTCCCGCGTGTATTGTCAGGCCCTATCGGTGCTTTTTTTCAGGAAAAATTAGGATGGTCGGGCTTGTATATTATTGCGTTTATGCTAGCTTTTGCTTTTATTCCGTTTCTTTACCGACTCCGCAGACAACCCATTTTTCAAATGAAAAAATACCCTAACAACTAGGCCTGAACGCTTGTCAGAAGGGTCATCTAAAACAATATCGGCATGATGTAATACCGCAATTTGTTGCACAATTGCAAGGCCTAAGCCAGAGCCGGTACTTTGGTTGCCTAACTCGCGGAAAAAGCGTTCAAATACACGTGAACGGAACGCTTTAGGGATCCCAGGACCACTATCTTGTACTTCTAACACCACATCGGATTGTTGTGAATAAACGCGAACGCGCACACTACCGTTTGCCTGCGTATAACGTATGGCATTATCAACTAAATTTCGCACGAGAATGCTGATAGCCGTCGGATTACCTGGGAACGTAGCGATTGATCCGTGGGTGTCCGATTCATATTCTAATTCAATCTGTTTTTCGATAGCCGCAGGTGCAAGCATGACTAAAATTTCACGAGTAATTTTAGATAAATTAACGTCGTCTAGATCTTCTGCACCGTTTTGATCGGGAACAAGCTTACTCAGGGTTAGTAATTGTTGCACAATATGCGTATTGCGATTGACACTTGCAATTACTTTTTGCAAGGCGATATTTTTTTCATTAATATCGTTGGTATTAAGTGCTACTTGCGCTTGCGCTTTTAATGCGGCTAATGGTGTGCGGAGTTCGTGCGCTGCGTCAGCTGCAAATCGTGTTTCACGCTCAAAGCCTTCTTTCAATCTAAAAAAAAGTTTATTGAGCTCATCGATTACGGGTCGAATTTCATCTGGTAAGGATTCTATATTGACGGGCTTAAGATGATTTGGTTCACGATTGGCTAATTCTTTTGCCACGGACTCCAAGCTATCTAAGCCGCGACTGATCACTATCCAAATAAGTAAGCCCGATAGAGGAAAGGTTAATAGCATGATATATAAGTCATCTAATGCAATACGTTGTCCGAGCTCATTACGCGTGTCATAGCGCTCTGCAAGCACGGTCTTTATCTGTGCTTTAGAGTTATTGGTCGTGAAAACACGCCAGCGTTGTTGGTCAAAATATTTATTGTTGAAACCATCACTTTGTGTGGCCAATGGAAATTTGGGGGCACCTGAGGAGTGTAATAACAATTTATTGCCACTGGACCAAACCTGAAAATTGAATTTATCGAGATAATATTGTGGTGGTTTATCCCCGATATGTTCATAATAAGTTTCAATTTTATGTGGGATAGTGTCTAGGGCATTTTGAATGATATCTAATTTACGCTGATGGATATCGTCCCCCAATAAAGCCTGATAGGACATCGCTGAAATAGCCATCAACGTATCGAGATGTTCTTGAATGTCTTTCTGATCAAGGTAATAGTTACCTATGGCTGTAAGGGTGGTTGTAATAGTGACAGCGAAGAGCAGATTGACTAATAGAAACTTCCGGATAGACGATTTCAATCCATATCATCCTTCGGGATTTTATCGACTAAATAGCCGATACCCCGAATCGTGCGAATAAAATTAGTGTTCAGTTTTTTTCGTAAGTTGTGAATATGGACTTCTAGTGCATTACTATCGACTTCCTCATCCCAGCTGTAGATGCTTTGCATCAATTTTTCACGAGACAGTACTTGACCTTTAGACTCTAATAACTTTTGTAATAAGGAAAATTCGCGGCGTGCAAGGTTGACAAGTTTTCCGTTTAGTGTGACCGTATGGCCTGCGATATCAACGCTGATAGGGCCATATTGCAACACAGCTTTGGCTCTTCCTTGTGCGCGCCGAGTTAACGCTCGAACACGTGCGCCTAATTCATTCAAATCAAACGGTTTAGTAATGTAGTCATCTGCACCTGCATCTAATCCTTTGATTCGGTCATCAATGGATTCTCTGGCGGTTAAAATGATGATCGGGGTTTTGTTATTGGATTCGCGAATGGTTTGTAAAAGCGACATTCCAGAAAATCTTGGGAGTCCTAGATCTAAAATAATTAAGTCAAACGACTCTGTTTTCAGTACTGTGCGAGCAATTTCGCCGTCTTTGAGCCAATCTACGACATATCCAAACTGCGTTAATCCCGTTTTGACCGCGTCACCGAGTAATTCGTCATCTTCAACTATCAATAACCGCATACAACCTCTTAGGCATTATTTGGCGGCACATTCACCGCATGCTTTGTCAAATACAAGGCTTGAATAAATACAAAGACTAGCATGCAGCCAACGCCACCAAATAATTTGAAATTAACCCAAAAGTCAGTGGTGTAGAAGTAAGCGACGTATAAATTAAGTCCGCCCATAAAGATAAAATAAGTAGCCCAAGCATAGTTAAGTCGTTTCCATATTTTGTCAGGTAAACTCACGTTACTATCCATTATTTTTTGAATAATGGTCTTTTTTCCGATGAAAGCTGAGCCAAAAAATATCAAGGAGGACAACCAATAAATTCCAGTGGGTTTACATTTGATGAACCAGGGGTTATGAAAAAATAACGTAGCACCGCCCAATACAAGAATGAGTGCTAAACCTGCGAGATGTTGTTTTTCGTAGCGTTGATATTTGATGCGATGGAATATCACCTGGAATAGGGCTCCTGCCATAGCAATGCTGGTTGCGGTATAAATATCAAATAATTTATAGGCAATAAAAAACAGAACGATAGGGAAAAAATCAAATAATAGTTTCATAATTCAAATGAAAGATCGACAGTGGGATGATTATAATGGGTTATGCAGGAAATCGCTAGCAAACCAGGGACAAAGATCCTCTCTACCCCACCTGAAGGACTTGTCCCAATTGTAACCTTGATGGATCAACTCCAGGATTTAGGCGTTGCAACTGTTGCACGGTTGTATAATGATGGGCAGCAATTTGACCTAGGCTGTCTCCTGATGTGATTTTATACAGTGCCGTCTGAGTCGATTTCCAAATGACAAGGCTTTGGCCTACTCTTAGGGGCGTCATAGGAGTCAAACTATTCCATTGTTGGATTTGTGCTGCGGACACATGAAACTGCTGTTGGAGCCCCTGGTATGAATCCCCTTGATCAACAATATGAATAATCTTATAGCTTTTGGGTTGCTTAAAATGGGTCGCAGTATGCGCTATGTTGTTTGCAGTTTTGGTCGAGGTTTGAGGAATTAAAACATATTGTCCTTGCTGAACAGCGTTTGATTTTAATTGATTTAATTCCTTAATCAAGTTGACTGTCGTGTGATAACGTTTGGCAATAATAGTTAAATTGTCTCCGGCAGTCACCTGATGTCGTGCCCAGCTGACGCGCTTATTTTCCGGTAACAAGGCAAGATTACGATTAAATCTTTCAACTTTGTTGACAGGAATCAACACTTTATAGGGTCGATAGGGGGCGGTTGCCCAACGATTGTAGCCTGGATTTAATTTGATAAAGTCATGATAAGTCATTCCTGCTAATTTCGCTGCGTTATTCAAATCAATAGGGGTACCAATATCAACTTCTTCAAAATAAGGGATAGGGGGAATGTCTGGCAGTTGAATATGATAACGCTCGGGGTTTTGAATGATTTCAGCTAACGCTAATAAACGCGGAACATAAGCACGCGTTTCAGCGGGAACCGATAGTGTCCAAAAGTTGATTCTTTGAGCATCCTGATGGCTTGATTTTATTACCCGAGCCAATGCATTTCCCCCCAAATCATAGGCAGCAAATGCTAGCGCCCAATCGTTGTTGAAGATGTTGTGTAAATAAAGTAGATAATTTAATGCGGCGTTCGTTGAGGAAGGTATACTGCGGCGCGCATCGTACCACCAATCTTGCTTTAAACCTAAGTCTGTTCCGGTGCCGGGCATGAGTTGCCATAATCCGGCGGCGCCTGCGCCTGAGTACGCAAAGGGATCATAAGCACTTTCAACCATAGGGATTAAGGCAATTTCTCCCGGCATATGCCGCTTTTTGATTTCGGTGACGATGTGGTAGATGTAGGGTTCAGATTGGGTTAATTTTTGGAGATAGTTAGGGTGATTCACAAGCCAGCGCAATTGAGTTTGAACAGCGGGTTGAGTGAGGGCATGATCTAAAATAAATTGCTGACGAAGTTCATCCCAAACGGAACGATTGGGATTGGCAAAACCAAACTCGGCATAGACTGAGTTTATGCCAACGACTAATCCAAGAACATACCATCCGAACCTGAATTTAATTTTCAAACGGTTTGACCTTACTCAATAAGATAACTGGCTTTAGGGTAAAATAATTGGCGTAAAGTTTCAAATATTACTTTTAAATGCCTAGACAACGTAAACGGTGGATTGATGATCCACATCCCATACCCTCGAAGACCATCCTGATAATCAGGTTTAAAATAAAACTCTCCGCGGAGATGCTTGTCAGCCGATATACTTTCGAAACCTCGAATAACCTGTTGATGGAGTTTATTATCAATCAAGGGATACCAAATGCAATAAACGCCGGTTTCAAATTGTCGATAAGCCGCAGCGACCACCTGAGTCATATGTTTGTATTCTGTTTTGACCTCATAAGACGGGTCAATCAAGATGAGTGCGCGTCTTTCTTTGGGCGGGAGCAAGGCATGTAATTGTGTATAGCCATCGTTATTCGCGCAATGAACCCGCGGGTAGTGACGCATCTTGTCATGGAGATATTCAAATTCACCGGGATGTAATTCGCTGAGACATAAGCGATCGGTCGGGCGTAATAGGTTGATAGCAAACATCGATGAGCCGGGATAATGGCGGAGAAGGCCATCAGGATTATGGCTAGCGATAATATTAATGTAACGCAAAAAATCCTTAGGCAAGTTTTTACGCAAATCCCACAAGCGTTTAATCCCCATGGTCGCTTCTTGGGTTTTCAGGGCGTGGGGATCGGACAAATCATAATAGCCACGCCCGGAATGCGTGTCTAAATATAGCAGCGGTTTGTCTTTTTGTACCATGTAATCAAGCACATGCGTGAGGATCAAATGTTTAATCACATCAGCAAAGCACCCGGCATGGTAGGTATGTTGATAACTAAGCATACCCTGACATACTCCCAAAAATTTTATAATTCGTATAAGGTCGCAAATGATAATATATTTGCCGAAGCTTGTATATCACCAGGCGTATCGATTAAACATCGCGGTGATAGTGATGAAAATTATCATTTTTTGGATAACAACTACGATGATTACGCCTTGACCACTGTGGGTAATCACAAAAAAGAAGTTCGCCCTAAATTAGAAACGCGCATGGAGCGACGGCGTTTGAAAAAAAAGTTAGAGGATGATTTTGATTGGGATGATCATGACTGATCTAAACAACGGGCCCAACATTGTACGGTATTGTTCAATAACATAGTGATAGTCATCGGTCCAACACCACCCGGAACAGGCGTTATCCAAGCCACATGTTGCTTGGCTATTTCAAAATCAATATCACCACATAGGCGGTTATTGCCGTCACGCTGGATACCGACATCAACAATTATTTGATGCGGTAATAGCCAGTTAGATTTTATGAGGTTAGGGACACCGGTTGCACTCACGATAATATCGGCTTGCTGGATATGCGCTGCTAAATCACGGGTTTTACTGTGTGCAATGGTGACGGTTGCCGTCGCGTAAAGTAATTCCAAAGCCATCGGTCTTCCCACTATATTCGAAGCCCCAACCACCAAAGCAGATAACCCGGATACACTCAGGTCATAATGGGCTAATAACTGCATGATGCCGAAAGGTGTACAGGGTCTCAATTGGGGATGACCTTGGGCTAATCGTCCGAAATTAAGCGGATGAAATCCATCGACGTCTTTATCAGGGTGGATGTGTTCGATGATGACACTTGGATGAATAGGCGCGGGTAGGGGAAGTTGCACCAGAATGCCATCGATATTGGGAGCTTTGTTTAGCTGTTGAAGTAAGGTTAAAAGCGCTTGTTCTGTGGTATTGGCTGCTAAGTGATGCATAACAATATCGATGCCCACATTTTGGCAGGCTTTGCGTTTATTGTTGACATAAAGAGTGGAGGCGTGCTCTTCTCCAACTAAAATGACAGCCAAACAAGGCGGTCGAACTCCGGTTGTTACGTGTTGTGCCACACGCTCGGCAATAGTGCTTCTGAGGATAGAAGAAACATAAGTACCATCAAGAATCTTGGCCGTCATAAGCTCACTAGTAGGGACAACAACGTGTCAAATTACAGCATAGAAGAGGGGAGATGCGCAAACTTATTTTTATCAGCGCTGTAGAAGCAAAGAAAATTCATATTAGTCAAAAATTTGCGAGCTAGCAAGCAAACCTAGACATCTCTTAGTCTTTAGGATACATTTTCATTATTTTTGAGATTTAAATATGCGTATTGCCTTAGTCGTGGAATATGATGGCAGTCAGTATCATGGATGGCAGTCGCAAACAGGGTTACACACAGTTCAAGAATCTGTCGAAACGGCAATCGCTAAGATTGCTGATGAAAAAATCAATGTCGTTTGTGCGGGCAGAACTGATACTGGGGTCCATGCCACGCATCAGGTGATTCACTTTGATACCGATAAAGAGCGCAGTTTGCGAGCATGGATCTACGGTGTTAACTCTTTTTTACCCAAAGATATATGTATCCGTTGGGGGAAGGAAATGCCCGATACCTTCCATGCTCGCTACTCTGGCATGTCGCGGCGTTATCGGTATGTGATTCACAATACGCCTATTCGTTCCGCTTTGTTACGCGCAAATGTGACATGGCAGTACCGGCAATTGGATCATCGTCTGATGCATCAAGCCGCCCAGATTCTGGTTGGTGAGCATGATTTTACTTCGTTTCGATCGGTGGAATGTCAGTCGAAAACGCCGATGCGCTTGGTCATGGATATGAGCGTAACTCGTAAGCTGGATTACGTTATGATCGATGTCCGTGCGAATGCTTTTCTGCACCATATGGTTAGAAACATCGCAGGTGTTTTGATGTCAGTGGGTGCCTCGCGCCATCCCGTTGCGTGGGTACAAGAAGTATTGGAAGCCAAAGACAGGAAACTCGGCGCCGAAACGGCCCCCCCTTACGGACTATATTTGGTCTCAGTCGCTTACCCTCAAGAATTTGGTATGATTGAGCAGTTTTCTGAGTCATTATTTTTTGATTTGGAACATTAAACAAGATGAGAAAACACTTATGAGTGATGCTTTAAGTCCCGAAAAACCTTTGAATTTTATTCAACAATTGGTTACCCAAGATATACAAAAGGGTAAATATAGCGCGCTTATCACGCGTTTCCCCCCGGAACCCAATGGCTATTTGCACATTGGTCATGCTAAATCGATTTGTTTGAATTTTGGTTTGGCAGAAACCTACGGCGGTCGTTGTTATTTACGTTTTGATGATACCAATCCCCTCAAAGAAGAAGAGGAATTTGTTCAAGCGATTATTGAGGATGTGCGCTGGTTGGGGTTTGAATGGTGTGCGATGACCTTTTCCTCCGACTATTATCAACACCTTTATGACTTCGCCGTTCGGCTGATTGAACAGGACTTGGCGTATGTCGATAGTTTAACCATGGAAGATATTCGTGTCTATCGCGGTACTTTACAACAACCAGGAAAAGAAAGTCCGTATCGTGGTCGTCCTCAAGCAGAAAATTTGCGCCTTTTTTCTGAAATGAAAGCGGGTAAATTTCCCGATGGCACCCATGTGCTGCGTGCCAAAATTGATATGAGTTCCGGGAATGTAAATCTTCGCGATCCTGTGTTGTACCGGATTCGACATGCCACGCATCAACGCACGGGAGATACATGGTGTATCTATCCGATGTATGATTATGCCCATCCGATTTCCGACGCATTAGAGCATATTTCTCATTCGCTATGCACGCTCGAATTTCAAGATCATCGCCCGCTCTATAATTGGTTTATCCAGCATTTACCGGTTCCGGCTAAACCAGAACAAACGGAATTTGCACGACTTAACTTGTCCCATACAGTGACCAGTAAACGCAAACTGCGTGAGCTAGTCGATAAAAAATTAGTGTCGGGTTGGGATGATCCGCGTTTACCTACGCTAAAAGGCATGCGTCAGCGCGGTTATCCGGCTGAGGCGATTCGCCAATTTTGCGATACGATTGGTATGTCTCGGTCGGATTCGGTGATCGATATGTCGATCTTAGAGGAGTGTGTCCGGACGGTCTTGAATAACAGTGCAAAACGACTTCTTTGCGTTCAAGCGCCTTTAAAAGTCATCATCGATAATTATCCTGAGGATCGTGTAGAAACTCTGGTTGTGCCTTATCGCTCGAATGAACCGGAATCATTATCCCGAGAAATGCCATTTTCTAAGATTGTGTACATCGAACGTTCAGATTTTATGCAAATACCTTCTAAACAATTTTTCAGATTAGCGCCAGGAACAGAAGTACGACTCCGTCATGCCTATGTTATTCGGTGCACGCATGCGGTGCATAATGATGCCGGAGAAGTGATCGCACTACACGCTGAATATGATGAGAATACATTAGGAAAAAACCCAGAAGGACGCAAAGTCAAAGGGGTGATTCATTGGGTTTCAGTCGAAGAAGCGCATCCAGTGGCCATCCATCAGTATGATCGTCTATTTACCGACCCGAATCCTGCGCGTGAAGAGGATTTTCTTCAATTTATTAATCCTCATTCTTTGGATATCACTCAAGGGTTTGCAGAACCGGCTGTGGCGATGCTACCTCTAGGCGAAGTCGTACAGTTTGAGCGTTTAGGCTATTATGCAATGCAGGCAATGCCTGGTAAAGGCGAGATAGATGCGTGTCACCGTGTGGTTGATTTGAAAGATAGTTGGGGCAAAATCGAAACCAAAGGAATGTGAGGCATTCATGCTAACCATCTACAATTCCCTATCGCGTCAAAAAGAACTATTCGTACCCCGGATCCCAGGAAAAATTGGTCTCTATGTGTGTGGCATTACCGTTTATGATGTCTGTCATTTAGGCCATGGTCGGTCGATGGTGTGTTTTGATGTTATTGTGCGATTTTTAAGAGCAGAAGGGTATGACGTCAATTTTGTCCGAAATATTACCGATATCGACGATAAAATCATTGCACGTGCTGCCGAAAAAGGCGTGAAAATTGACGATCTAACTGACCAGTATATTGCTAGTATGCATGCGGATGCGAAAGCACTCGGCACCTTAGCCCCCGATATAGAACCCAAGGCGACCACCCATATTCTTCAAATTCTAACGCTCATCGAGCGCTTAATTGCGAGTGGACATGCCTATGTGGCCGCTGATGGTGATGTGTGTTACCAAGTATCGAGTTTTGCAGACTACGGTAAATTATCCAATCAAGATACTGAGGCTTTAATCTCAGGTTTGCGAATTGATGTCAACGCTGATAAACGCTCCCCTTTAGATTTTGTATTATGGAAAAAAGCGAAACCCCACGAACCTGCATGGTCTTCTCCGTGGGGCGAAGGGCGTCCAGGTTGGCATATTGAATGTTCTGCAATGGCGATGCAACATCTTGGAGATACCTTCGATATTCATGGGGGTGGGCTAGATTTACAATTTCCACATCATGAAAATGAAATTGCGCAATCAGAGGCTGCGAGTGGCCATCCTTATGCCCAGTATTGGATGCATGTGGGGATGTTACAGGTGAATGATGAGAAAATGTCAAAATCGACAGGAAACTTTTACACGATTGAAGATGTGTTGAAATTGTATCACCCGGAAGTGGTCCGCTATTTTCTGTTATCGAGCCATTATCGCAGTTCTCTGAACTATGTCACCGATACCCTCACAAACTGCTCTAAAGCGTTGATGCGCTTATACCAGTCCTTGAAGGGCATTGCTTATACAGGCATCACTGAATTTTCTGAAGCGTGGGTAACAGAATTCCGTATGGCGATGCTTGATGATTTCAATACACCGATAGCATTGTCGATCTTATTTCAACTCAGTCATGAAGTGAATAAATCTCAGTCACCGCAGTTGGCCGCGACGTTGTGCCATTTGGGCGGGATTTTAGGGATTTTACAAGAATCTCCGGATCATTTTTTACAAGCACTGCTTCCTAGCGAAGAAAAAGATATCGCAGATATTACGGCGCTTATTGCCGAGCGCAATCAAGCACGATTAGCCAGAGATTGGGCCCTTTCCGACAGCATTCGACAACAATTGATAACCAAAGGTGTGGGGCTAGAAGATGGTAAGGATGGAACAACGTGGCGATGGATAGTGTGAGCGTGCGCAAACGCCTGGGTGGGATACTCTTGATGCTGTCGTGGTCTTTGTGTTGTGCGAGCAATCAATCGGTTCTTGTTCTCTCAGACATTCATCTCGATGCGAATAGTAAACATACTATGGCGCTTGCACCGAATCGTGTGTCTTACCTAAATGATCTCGATCTTCCTACCTACCAGGCGATGATTGCCAGACTCAGGGCAGAGATTGATGCAGGTAGGATAGATAAACCCGACTATATTTTTTTATTAGGGGATATTGTTGGACATTTTCTTACGACTAAAGATGCGGTATCAAAGGCAGAAACCCTTGCATTCAGGACATTAAAACACTATTTTCCGGATACGCCGCTGGTTTATACCTTCGGCAATCATGATTCATTTGTCTCAAATTATGGTCCTTTTATGTCTGCGGAGAAGCAATCGCCGTTACAAGTTGCCAAGGCACTTTGGCCCCAGCAAGAAAAAAGGGGTGGTTTTGTATGGGCAAAAGCACAGTGTGAGCAGCCAGCACAGTATCCCTGTGTCATAGCGAGTCAAGCAGAAGATGGTTATTATTCAGCATATTTAGCCAATAAGCTGCGCGCCATAGCACTCAATAGTGTTTTGTTTTCACCTAAAGCACATGCAGAGTCTCAACTTCAGGCAGGACAGCAGCAATTGCGGTGGTTGGCAAAGCAATTAGAGGATGCGGATAAGCGTGACGAGTCTGTGTTGTTACTGATGCATATCCCTCCGGGTGATCAAATTGTTCAAAGCCTTTGGAATTGGTCGTCCTTGTCATTTTGGCGAAATGCCGAGCTTCAGAAATTTTTGCGATTAATTGACCACTATCATGACGCAATTATCGGCGTTTTAGCGGGGCATACGCACAAAGACGAGTTGAAAATCATTCGAAACAAAGCGCATCACGTGCAGATGGGCGTGTATGTGAGTGGTTCGTTAGCCACTATCTATGGTAATGCGCCTTCTATTCGCTCCTATACGCTTCATGAAGCCAATCACCACTGGTCTTTACAGGATTACACGGTGTATCAATATTATAAGCAGCAAACCTCTGAGATTGGTTTACGGCGCCTATATCGCTATCGAGATTACTATTGTACTCAAAAAGCTCAGTCGATCAATGCGTGTTTGCTCGAGGTTACGGCAGAAAAGATGCAACACCACTATACCCTTGATAACAAAAATTTTTTCGAAACTTTTAAACATCCTGAGAATATTCTACTTGAGACGAAACATGCCCATGAGTGAATATAAATTACCCTGTACGTATATTTATATCCAAAATATGCGCTCACTTCGCCGGGTCATTGCTTTTGCCACCCACTATCGATAGCATGAATCATATGGAATCCCTGTTAAGGATAACAAGTCATGCTAAAACGTGATATTTCCACTGTCAACATTCTGGTGGCATCCGCTGGGGGGATGATAGGTTCCGGTTGGTTGTTTAGTCCTTATATCACTGCACAAATCGCAGGAAGTAATGCACTGATTTGCTGGATTATCGTTGCGATTTGTATGTTATTTATTGCCCTGCCTTTATGCGAATTAGGGACAATGTTTCCTATTTCGGGAGGGATGGCGATTTATCCGACGCTGACCCATGGCCAAGCCGTAGGCTTTTTATATGCCTGGTCGACATGGCTCGCTTATGTGGTGATAACCCCTGTGGAAATTCAAGCCATTTTACAATATGCGAGTCATTTTTTCCCCTTGCTTACCGATAACGAACATCAAGGTACGAGCATGATGTTATCGTCTTTAGGGTATGTTGTAGCGATTGGGATCATGATAGTTATTGTTGCTTTGAATACCTATGGGGTTAAATTGTTAGCAGAGGTTAATAAGTACCTGAGTCTGATTAAATTTATTATACCGATCATTGCAATTGTAAGTTTGTTGCACCAATCTTCGTTCCTGAATAATATTCATATTAGTCTGTCTTCTCGGAAAGATTGGGTGGATGTTTTATCGGCTATGTCTGCGGGTGGTGTCGTCTTCGCGTTTGCTGGATTTCAAAATGGATTAATGTTAGCCGGAGAGGTAAAAAATCCTCAACGCGATATTCCTATTGGTATTTTAGGTGCCGTCTTGGTTGGGTTTATTCTCTACTTCATGTTGGAATATAGTTTTTTAAGCGCTATTCCGCAAAAATATCTTAATCATGGTTGGGCTGCATTGCATTATCCAGGAGATAGCGGCCCGCTCGTTGGGTTATCGTTGCTATTGGGACTTGGCTTGATTGCAACTTTATTAATGATTGACGCAGGTTTTTCACCCTTGGGCACAACGCTTGTTTATACCGCATCGACTGCTAGAATCATTTATGGTATGGCTTTGAATCAGCAATTACCTAAGGTTTTTTTAAAATTGAACCGTCATAAAATTCCTTATATGAGTTTATATTTGAATCTAGGGGTTGGCATCTTGTCGTTCTTACCTTTTCCTGGCTGGCAAAAGCTCGTTTCTTTTTTATCTTCTGTCAGCATTTTGTCTTATGGGGTAGGTCCTATTTGTCTTTTGGCTATGCGGCGACTCCAGCCAACCATGGCTAGGCCTTTTAATTTAATGTTATCCGGTTTGATCGCACATATCGCGTTTTATTTATGTAATTTAATGCTGTATTGGTGCGGGTTTGAGATTTTATGGAAATTGAACGTTGCGTTGTTGATGGGATTTCTCTTCCATGGTTTTTATAAGAAATTCAGCTTTTTTACAGAAAGAAGGGCGTTGTATTGGTTTATTAGTTATATGCTCACCTTATTACTGTTCTCCTATGTGGGTTCATTTGCGGGTATTCAATTGATTGCTTTTCCTTATGATATGATTGTGTTACTCCCGGTCAGTATGCTATTTTTACATTGGTCACAACGTGTTTTAAATAAAAACATCCATTTGAAACAATTGTCACAAGTCAAAGAAATGAGGGTGAGTCATTCTTCTTAACAATAACCATTGATTTTCGTTATATTGTTCCGATGTAATCAAAAAAGCAGTAATCATGGCGGAGATGATATTATTTAGGTCAGTTTTCGGTTGCAATGGTTTGGACCTATCATTTGAGGGGTTTAAGTGGCTGAATAAAATCACGTAGTGAGAGAATTAACTGTGAAATTTGTAAGGGTACCAATGATTCAAATTGCACAAATGCATGAATCATGCCTTTGAATTCTTCCACACGGATTGCCACACCCAGTGCTTTTAATTTTGTTGCAAATGCTTGATTTTCGTCGTATAAAGGGTCAAGTTCAGCAATAGCCATATAAACGGGGGGCAATGATTCTAGGTTTGGGAAATGAATAGGGGAAGCCTGTTTGCGATCTCCACCCTTAGCAAAATATTGATTCAAATACCAGGAAACTTTATTTTTTGTTAATAAAAATCCACGACCATAGCGTTCAAACGAATCGTAATTCATTGAAAAGTCGACCGAAGGGTAAATCAGTATTAGCCCTTGAATGGCAGTATCCCCTTGTTGTTTCATTTGGTGACACACGGTTAAGGCCAAATTCCCACCAGCACTATCGCCGGCTAAAAAAATGTGGTCAAAATCAACAAGGAAGGTAGCTTGAAACAGCTGCTTTCTATGCGCGGTAATCGCCAAGCAATCATTCACGCCACTAGGATATGGAAATTCTGGGGCTAACCGATAGTCCACAGACAACACGACACACTGAGTGGCATTGGCAATGCGCCTACAAATACGATCGTGTGTCTCCAAACTACAACTCACATGTCCACCGCCATGGTAGAAAAAAATAACGGGCAAGGTTTTAGAGGGCGCAGGGTGATAACAACGCACGATGATGTCGTGGGTTGCTAAGCGCACGCCATAATCCAGCACAAGGGCAACAGGTACTTTGGGTAAACCCAATGATTCTGCAAGGGTTGCGGATGCGTCTCTCACTATGCTAGGTGAAAAGTTGATTTCAGAAACATTGTCGACCATATCTAAGAAGGATTGCAAGGCAAACGGTAACGTTGGCATATCACAAATTCATATTGATTAGCATATTTTCAGGATAAAGGATTTAGGGAGCAATTACTATGCAGCGCTTACGCAAAAAAAATTAAAATAAGCGCTGGTGGGCTTTGACCGATGACTGCTGGGCGATTAAGGCGCCTCTGCCATCGCTTTTAACTTTGCTAATCCCGTCTCAAATTCATCTCCAAGCAGCGGTTTTATCAAAAGACTCAACCACCGTTTTGTAAAGTGTTTATCAGAATGGCCATGATCAGTCCAGGTAACCAGTGTATTGTCTTCGGTTGGAGTGAACGTCATCGTGCCGTGAATGGTAGTTTGCACATCTGTTATATCCATAAACAATGTATAAGATACGCCGATTTTAGAGTCAGCTGCTGTAAATTCCATCCATCCTGTACCCAAATTTTGAATAGTCCAGCTTTGCTTGGCACCGATGCCGGCTTCAGGTCCTGAATAGGTATATTTGAATTTGGCATCTTTGGTAGATGTCCAGGGCGACCATTTGTCCCATTGTTTAAAGTCACAGACATAAGGGTAAATTTTATCTGAACCGGCATGAATCGAAATTGATCGCGAGACGGTCCATTCGTCTGGAATAAAGAAGCCGCCAATGCAATAAACGCCCCCTAAAGTCATTATAATACCCAATAACATCCGTATAATACGCATAGTCGACTCTCCCATCAAACGTTTAAACTTCTATCAGTATACACAATCAAGTGAATCTAAATCAAAAAAATAGATTAAAGATGATAATGTCAATATAACAGTATGGTCCATTTTCAAGGAAACTTTTTTTTTGATGATAAGATCATTGATCTGGATACGCTCATAGACAAGGTCTTTTTAGACAAGCTAAGGACTTATGGAAACTCCGATTTTTTCATTGGATTTAGGATTTAATTCTTTCGTTTAGTCATCGCCTGTATCGTTTATTATCCTAAAGAAATTAAATTATTTTCAAAAAGACTTAATTTTTTGCTCATTCGTCCGATATATCTGTTATCGCAGTCGTAAATACTTAGACAAAATCAGGGTTTATAGATGAAAGCAGCATTATTAATTGCAACGTTACTATCTGTATTCTGTACTTTCGTTATTGGTGCTAAAGATACAAGCGATGTGATTTCATCACAAATTGGTTCCAATATAACCGTAAATAACTTGCCGCCAAGTCGGATCTAATAGAGGTAACAGCCATGAATATATTCAAACAATCTTTGATCATTATCAGCCTCACAGCCCCTCAGTTGATGGCACAACCATCATCAAATGATTCTTCACAACCTTTGATGATGAGCACGGATAAAAAACCGAGTCTTGCGGTTTCTAAGGCTAATAATGTTGGCGCGCGTATTATTGGTTATATGGCTGGATGGAAAGCCACACCACCCGTCGAACAGATTGCGAATGCAGGGTATACTCATATCATTGTTGCATTTGGCGTGTTCAGTACAACAACGCCTGGTGAGATTGTGAATTCTTTTAGCACGGTTACGAAAGAGTATATTGCGTCCTTACAAGCAGCCAACATTAAAGTACTCTTGTCGCTTGGCGGGGCGAGTTCATCCATTCCTGATACTACGACCAACTTTCATGATGTACTTGCAGCAGCGCCGTCTCCTGATGCTTTTAAGACGACTTTTATTAATTCTTTAAAAAACCTGATGACACAGTACGGTTTTGATGGATTTGATATCGATATTGAGCAGGGATTAATTGCTTCAGGTACCTTTGCGTCACCACAAGGGGATATTGCTGTACTAGCGGATATTATTAACACTATGCACAATGAAAACCCTTCTGTATTGATTTCTATGGCCCCTCAAACCGCTAATGTATCGGCTACCAGTGGGTTTGATCAAACATGGGGTAATTATGCATCGTTAATTATGCAAACATCGGAATCGTTATCTTGGGTAGGTATACAGTTATATAATACCGGATGCACTTACGGGATCGATAAAGTGTGTTATGACCAAGCTAAAACGGAGAGCCCAGATTACTCAGTGGCTCTTGCCGATGATTTATTAACGGATTGGCCTGCCACATTATCCAATGGCCAAGCTTCTGGTTTTCAACCTTACATCAGTCATCTTAAGCCGTCACAAGTTGTATTAGGGTATCCAGCACCGAATGCTTCAGGAGACAGTGATGGTCGAGCGGTTATTCCTACGTCTACTATTATTCGTGCTTTAAACTGTTTGGCAACAGCGAGTGCCGGCGCTACAAGTTGCGACACCTATATTCCTTCCAAGGCCTACGGCAGTATAGGCGGCGTGTTTGAGTGGGAAATAACTTATGATCAAAATAACAGTTATAAGTTTGCAACGGATTTGAAATCTTGCGTTATAGAGAGTAATTGTAACTAAAATTACTTTTACTCATTGTTTAGCGATGAAATTGGGTAATAATCTTATCGAGATTATTTGAAAAAATCATGATGTCTTTCGTATTCAGCTGATTCATACCTCCATGAATCAACCCGTTATTACGTAATGATTCATTCATATTTCTCATGGCGAGGACTTGTTTGATATTCTGAGTGGAATAAAGCGTGCCTCGTGGATTGAGCGCCATGGCTTCGTTTTCAATGACGCGATCCGCTAGAATGATATCCGCTGTAATCACTAAATCTTGCTTTTCGGCATGGGTAATGATGTAGTTGTCTGCCACATCAAATCCGCCTTCTACTAAGACTCTTTTAATAAAAGGGGAGGGCGGGGTATTGGCAAGATGATTAGCAACAATGATTAACGGTACCTGCCGCTTGATCGCCGCGCGAAACAAAATTTGCTTAATCGCTTTTGGGCAAGCATCCCCATCAATCCATATATTCATCGTTTATAGTGTCTTGTTGTTGTTTTTTTGTGGTAATTCCGGGCTATTTGCATGGGAGTTATACAAAACTGCACGCTCTGGTTTTTTCGCTTGCTGGCTAAATACTCGATTGCGCATGTTGTTTGAAAGTGGCCCAACTATGCTGCCTAAGGGCATTTTAGTGAAGTGCTTTCTAGTATAGTAGTCAACCATTCTGTGATACTCTTTTTCAAGGTTTTCTATTGTTTTCCAAAGCAAGCTGAAGCACTTATAAAATAGGGCTGCATCGGTATTCCCATGAACATTTTTTTCAATCAGAAAGCTGAGGTTTGTAGAGGATAAGCTTCGTCGGGCATTATCCTGAAATTTGGGATCGCGTTGAGAGATGAGTAACCAGTGTAATTGATCTGTAAACGTCAAACGCCAATCTACCAGAACTTTCAAATCGATTTGCTCGAGTGTTTTAGCCAAATATTGTATGGCTTTAGATAAGTCTGGAGACATGTTTTTGCGATTGGGTAATTGTTCTGCAGCATATAGGATGAGAGTATCGGGCGCGATATATGTAAGTGGATGGATGGTATCAGAATTTTCTTCTGGCAGGCCGTATGCAAGCAAATCCATTAAGGCTAGACCGCCTATGTAGAGTAGACACAGATAATCTACTTGCTCTTTGCTGTTCATATTTTTTTGAACACGCATGTCTACTGGGATTTTTTCTTGCACAGGATACTCACATTTTGGAACTTCGCATTGTATCTGGGTATTGAAATAAGTCCCAGGCGAAAGGATTACATAGACAGAGCCCTGCATTTCATTGTGAATCTGACTATTGTTGTAGGGCGAGTCCGCATACAAAACGATAGGTAAATGAATCTTGTTTTTTTCCAAAGTCCAGCGTAATCCTTTAAAAAGCATTCGACAGTGGCCGCAACACGCACTAGTCGTGATGATTTCTAATCTTGGCGTTTGTATTAACTGTTCATAGGGAAATTCATCGTTTAATCTCGGAAGCTTTTTAAAACTAGGCCGAGCATTCAGATAGTTTAATAAATCTTCTGAATGCGCTACACACCAAATAAGTTCAGCATGCGGCTTATGCAAAGAAAGATCGGTAATAGAAAAATTAAAGTACTTCATACTGTCTTGTATCCAAGCAATTTCTCCAATTCGCGTTTTGATTTTTTGTGCAAAATTAACACTATGTGACAATGCCCCTACAGCACTGGCTGTTTGCTTTTTATGCATAAATTCATAGGGAGGTTCCTCTTGCATAACCAAGCGCACTTCCAACTCTACGCCAGAAACACGCGACGAAAACGGATATCCACCTAATATTTTTAATTTTCTTCGAGAAAATGCCATATCATTGCTAATAAAAAAAATCATTTGTTGATACAGCGCATCAATCTCTTCTATCGTTCTTTGCTGTTTAATATAATGAGTAGGGTTGTTTTGCCATTCACCGAATCGTTGTGTGCAGATGGTAAAAATTCTTGCAGAAATTAAATTTTTGTTATGCAGTTTTGCCAATGTTTCCTGAAGAGACTCGAGCCAATTTGGTAACCACAGCTCTATTTCTTTTGAACTACGGAGTTTGGTGTGCCTACTGTTTAAGTATTGAGAAAACGATAACATAGATAAGAGTTGCCTGGGATAAAGAAGGTAGTTAGTTTATATTATTTCTTTATGTAAGAGAATTAATCGGGTGGTTTTACAAGATATCCTGCCCATTTCAGTGTTGGAATAGGCGCAATAAAAAGTTTATTATTATAAAATGGCATCTTTGTTGTGAAAAAACAGAGAGTGCCCTGAAAAGATTTGATTCTTTAATTTGTAGTGGCTCAAACTTGATCTAACAGTCGTCGGTTTTTCAGAAGTGTCTGTCAATTTCGTTGAAGAACTTTTCCTTCCAGAGTTGTTTACCATCTACGAGTGTTTGTATTGGAGTACGACGGTAATCCCCCCTAAAAATAACTGATGTCAAAAGTGGAATTTTCTCGTAATGTATGCGCAAGGAGATTCTGCATGAAAAAATCAAAATT
>CANNJG010000010.1 GCA_947504795.1 Legionellaceae bacterium | reverse complement strand
ATTGCCGTTGATAAGAATAATCCGTTTATCCCCTTGCGTATTAATTTCAGGTATATAACGTTGCGCCATAATGGGTAAGGTTTCTTGCTTGGTTAACCATTGTAAAATCACCGTCAAATTACGTCCGTCTTCTGCAAGGTGAATAACACTATCTCCACCCATGCTACCTAAGGGTTTGAAGATAACGGATCCGTGTGTTTTCCAAAATTGCTTCATGCGCGCGATATCAGCACTCACCAAAGTAGGAACGCATAAGTCCGGATACTGCAAAATGCCTAACTTTTCATTATGCTGTTGGAGACTTTGCGGATGGTTAGAAACCAATATCCCTTGTTGCGCTACCAACGATAATAATTGCGTCGCGTACAAATACCCTAGATCAAAAGGCGGATCTTGACGAATAAGAATGATATCAAAATCCGTTAAGGCTTGGACTGTGGGCTGAGGATCTACCTGATACGATACAATCGATGTGTCGACCGAAATAGCAGTCACTGCCGCATAGATTTTTCCCTTCTCGGCAAATAGATCTTTTTTAGTGAAATAATAACATGACCAACCCAAGCGCCGAGCCCTTTCCAAAAGAGCTAAGCTTGTATCAATGGCGGGTTTGAGTTCCGCTAATGGATCCATAAAGATGGCAAGTTTCATAGCGGTTTCCTTATTGCAGCCGCTTCACGCGCAGCCGCTAACCCGGCCAAGCGTGCAATCACTCCGTAGGCATAAAACCGATTCATAGCGTCCGGTGAGGGATTATCAGCGGCTGGCATATTACACGTATTGGCAAACGCCAGGGGTTCAAAATACATCCCAGGCGTATTCAAAATGTCATCCGTACCCAATTCCCGATGGACACGATAAAATCCACCAACCACAAAGGGTCCCATCATATAGACTACCGGCTCAGCAACTGCGCCATTTGGCATGGTTTCAAAACTGTAAACACCTTCTTGAATCATCACCCGACTCACGCTTTGATTTCCTTTGGTTTTCGCCATATTCGTGCGTTGTTTACGATTCAAATCCAACAATTGCTGGGCATCTTGAATCATCATGACGCCCATGCCGTAAGTGCCTTTATCGGCTTTCACGACGACATAAGGTTTTTCAGTAATACCATAGCGTTGGTAAACCACCTGGATACGTTGCAACACCCTATCCACCTCTTCTGCTAGGCGCTCAATTCCTGTTTTTGCCATAAAATCAAGGCCATCCACAGCCACATGCATGGGATTAATTAACCAGGGATCCATCTGCAATAACTGTGCAAACTCTTCAACAACCGCATCGTAATAAGCAAAATGCTGTGATTTCAAACGTGTCATCCAGCCTAATTCGGCAACAGGCTCAATCCGCTGTTCAATATCCTGCAATAGCGAAGGAACACCACTCGAAAGATCATTATTTAACACCAACATACACGGCTCATAATCTGCTAGTCCAATACGCGATCCGCGGCGCACCAAAGGTTCTAAACGCAACAATTCGCCACTATCCAAAGGCAAATCAATGCAAGCCTGAACGTTCTCTTGCAAATGGCCGATACGTACGTCATAACCCGCTGTAATAAAAATATCGCGCAATACCCTAAGACTTTGTAAATAGTGTTGGTTCCGCGTATGATTTTCTGGCAATAGCAATAAGCGCTGGTAGCGACTCCCTAAGGTTGATTGCACGGCTTGCACACACAAAGGCATAAAATCAGTATTAAGATTATTAAACCCCCCAGGAAATAAATTCGTATCAACAGGCGCTAATTTGAACCCCGCATGACGCAAATCCACGGAGGACATTAACGGTGGTGGCGCAACTTGCCAAGCTTGACGGAACCAGGATTCAATCTTAGCAACTTCCTTAACGATGAGCGCTTCCACAGGAAACAAAGGGCCGGTGTGTGCAGTGGTTAGCTGTGGAACGGGATTAAAAGGCATAGTACCCTGTTGGTTAGCGATTTGAACTTTGACCAACATTAAGATAGTATGACGCTCTTTGTCAACTTAAAGGATCAGAACTTACGCCAAACGCCGAGGTCAAAACCGGATTTGGATAAGCTGTGAGGAAAACCAGTTATGATTCCGAGCATAGACGTTAAAACTTTAAAACAGTATTTCGATAATAAACCCGATGTGTGTATTATTGACGTGCGCGAAGCAGACGAATGGGCACAAGGTCATATTCCTAAGGCTCATCATATTCCCAAAAACCAACTCAGCACCCGTATTCACGAGATAGGCGTCGACAGCACCCACACTATTTATCTGCATTGCCGTTCAGGCGTTCGATCCTTACAGGCTGGAGAGGCGCTTCAAGCTATGGGGTACACGGCAGTGTACTCGGTAGAAGGCGGGATTATCGCCTGGGCTGATGCCGGGTATCCCATTAACCATCCAATTTAAAGGGCATGATGAGCAGCCGATTAGAACAACAATTTCATTCTCTTAGCTTACCCAATCATCGCTTATCGGCGCCAACAATCGCAGCAATCCTCGATCTAACGCGACTCGATACGCAGGCCACCGCTTCGGATATTGAAACCTTGATTCAAAAAGCCAAACAGGATCAGGTGGCCGCGGTTTGCGTATTGCCGGAACATTTGGAATGGGTGCCTTGCTTGACGCCGATTCAACGCGCGACTGTGGTTAATTTTCCAAGAAGTGATCAATTGCCGCAACAAGTGTTACAAGACATAGAGCAAGCCATAACCCATCATAATGCGGATGAAATAGATTACGTGTTGGCCTATCCTATTTATTTGACCAGTCAAAAAAACGAAGCATTAGCCTGGTGTCGTGATGCGTATCAACTATGTCGCCACTATGGCCGCCTATTCAAAGTGATTCTGGAAACGGGTGCGTTGGGATCACTCGAAATCATCCATCGAGCAAGTTGCGATGTCATGGAAGCGGGCTGCGATATGCTAAAAACCTCGACCGGGAAAATAGCAGTTGGTGCTACCTTACCTGCCGTATTTGCTATATTAAAGGCTATTCAAGACCGTGAGCAAGGGTGTGGGATTAAATGCTCAGGCGGGATTAGAAGCGTTGCACAGGCTTCACAATTTATCCACTTAGCTGAGCACGTTTTGGAAAAATCGGCAGATAAAACATGGTTTCGCATAGGTACGAGCGGTATTCAGTGACAGGGCGATTGCAGCGTTTTCCGCCATTAAATAATCTTTAAGGAACGAGCCAGCTTCAGATACACTTACAAAAAACATTGCGTAACCTATGCGCTATAGATTAAGAATCGCCTTCTCTCGATTGTCAAGAGAAGTCTTTCTTACGTTTTATCGGTGTGATGTTGCGGGATCAATTCGTTTTACCAGGACGTATTTATAAAGAAGGATTTTACCGAGAGCAAAGCTGTTTTTGATTAAATTTAAAGCACGCCCGTTTTTTAAGCTTCCCTACAATTTAAGCGGGAATCGGTGGGGCTATTGCTAGAAACATCAAATCTAGCGATAATCGCTCTTTTGTTATTTAAGGAACACCTATGGACCATTTAAGTGAATTTATGATACGTCATTGGCAATTAGCTGCCACTTGTGTGGTCATATTAATCATTGTTATCATTTATGAATATCTCGCCTCACAAAAACAAGCCAAATTGTTGTCAACAGAACAAGCCATTGATTTCATCAATAACCACGACGCTGTTGTCATCGATATTCGCAGTGCCGATCTATACAAACAAGGGCATATCATTCATTCGATCCGAAGCAGCGCAGCTGATTTTAAATTACCAAAAATGCAACGTTACAAAGAAAAACCTATTATTTTAGTCTGTGCTCGGGGGATTGAATCCAATCTGCTGGCCACCTCACTACCCCAACAAGGATTCACTCAAGTGATGATTCTCTCAGGTGGTATGAGTGCTTGGCAAACCGCGAATCTCCCTTTAGTCAAAAAATAAGGAACCTCATCTTGTTAATTCGTTGGCTTGTCGCTATCATCCTATCTGGCTGCATCGTACCGATAACGAATGCCCAGACACATGAGGTAAACAACAACATGACGACTGTTTTCATGTACAGCACTGCGACCTGTCCCTATTGCGAACGCGCTCGACAATTGTTAAAACAAAAGCACG
Source organism: Legionellaceae bacterium (assembly GCA_947504795.1). Taxonomy (GTDB): domain Bacteria; phylum Pseudomonadota; class Gammaproteobacteria; order Legionellales; family Legionellaceae. The sequence goes on along the minus strand of CANNJG010000010.1, from coordinate 16,965 downwards.
TTACCTTCACTGAAATTAGAGTGGACGAACAACCCGAAAAACGTGCTGAGATGACCACTAAAACGCAACGCACCTCCGTTCCACAAATATTCATTAACAATAACCCAATTGGCGGCTGTGACGATCTATACGCGTTAGATGCCGATGGACGTTTAGACAAACTCTTAGAAAAAGGATAGTTATTTATGAGTCAAGACACCACTCAAGCTGATGCGAATCAAGACATGCAATTCATGATTCAGCGCATTTATACTAAAAACGCGTCGTTTGAAACCACACATGCGCCCGCTACATTTCAAAAAAAATGGGAACCAGAATTAACGTTAGACATTAATACTAGCCATGTGAAGCTCGATCAAGAGATTTATGAGGTCATACTCAGTGTGACCGCAACAGTGAAAAACATGCAAGAAACCGCTTTTTTGGTTGAGGTAGAACAAGCAGGTATTTTCACAATCCAAGGTCCCAAAGGCGACCCATTAGAACACATTCTCGGAAGTTTCTGTCCAAGCATTCTATTTCCTTACGTGCGTGAGTCTATTTCATCCGCTGTTTCGAAAGGTAGCTTCCCTCCTCTTGTCTTAGCCCCTGTTAATTTCGATGCTTTGTTCTTACAACAACAAGAAAAAAAAGAAAAATAAGCCTCACATGACGAAAAAGCGAACGGTTGCGGTTTTAGGCGCTGGATCATGGGGAACTGCAATCGCAATTGCGTTAGCGCGTGAGCGACACCCTACCACTCTTTGGGCACGCAACACATCGCATGTACAAGATATGTTGGAAAAAAAATGCAATGCACGCTATCTTCCGGGTATTCAATTTCCAGAATCCTTAACTCCGAGCGATAATCTCCACCCGTGTGTCGACGATGCCGACTATGTCATCATTGCGGTCCCTTCGAATGCATTCACTGTCCTGCTCCAACAAATGCCCAAGCCGCAACAAGGCCTAGCATGGCTGACTAAGGGCATGGATCCCACCCATCATCAACTATTGAGTGAATTAGTGAGTCAACAGTGGGGTGTTGACTATCCCACGGCCGTCATTTCTGGTCCATCGTTTGCAAAAGAAGTCGCCTTGGGTTTACCCACAGCCTTAGTGGTTGCTTCCCGTCATACTTCATTTCAACAGGCTATTCATCACTTATTACACACCCCATCCACTCGCGTGTATTCATCAGGCGATATCGAAGGTGTCCAACTTTGCGGAGCCGTGAAAAATATTCTCGCGATTGCCTGCGGTATTAGTGATGGCATTGGCTATGGCGCGAATGCTAAGGCTGCCTTGATTACGCGAGGCTTAGCAGAAATGCAGCGTTTATTGAACGTATATCATGCCAAACCCGACACGTGTTTAGGATTAGCCGGCGTTGGCGATTTAGTTCTAACCTGCACAGATAATCAATCCCGTAATCGGCGTTTTGGTTTATTATTAGGCCAAGGCATAGACAGTTCAGCAGCCGAACACACCATCGGGCAGGTTGTTGAAGGCAAGCATAATGCCGCACAAATCTATGCTTTAGCAAAGCAGCATGCTATTGATATGCCCATATGCCAAGCGGTCTATGAGGTATTATCTGGTCAACACACCCCGCAAGAAGCGGTCGAATCGCTGATGAGTCGACCACCGAGAAAAGAGTGAGCATAGCGGACGACTGATTAAGCAAGAATCACGCTCGCCTCAAAAAAGAAAAAACTGTTCTTGGGCGCGTCAAACAAACTAGGCAACATAAATTCGTTTGCAGTCGTAAAACGCAATTCAAAAGACCGCTAATTAAATAATTAGGCATAAAATAAATCAGAATTAGTCAATACCCATCAATCAATTCAATCATATGGCCATCCAACGATTCTTCTAGAAAAATTTCTCCGACTTTCTGAAAACGCGCCACAGAGTCTGTAACTAAATACTGGACATCACCACTTTGACTCAGCATGGGATGACACAGATCGGCTTCTTTTAAACGTTGTTTCAATGCTGCTGCGGTTGCATCCGCTGAATCCACCAGTTGTACCTCAGGCGCGACCAGTGTGCGGAGCAACGGTTTAAACACTGGGAAATGTGTGCAACCCAATAAAATAGTATCTTCTGTCGTAACGCCCGATAAATAATGCTGCAAAGCCTCGCGAGCGATAGCATTATCCACCATGCCCTCTTCAGCTAACGCAACTAATACGGAACAAGCACGACTGTGAATCACCACTTTGGGTAAATGGCGTTGAATGACATCTTGATAGGCATGCGCTGCAATCGTGGTTTCCGTGGCTAATACCGCAATGTATTGATTGCGTGTTGCCGCTACAGCAGCAGCCGCACCCGGAGCCACAACCCCAACAACGGGTAGATCCTTCAACCTTTCTTGCAAATGCAGTAATGCGGCTGTTGTTGCCGTATTACAAGCAATCACTAATGCTTTAATCTGTCTTTTGACTAATAATTTCGACATTTGTTCCGCATACAGTTTCACTGTATCACGTGATTTAGTCCCATAGGGTAATCTTGCGGTATCGCCTAAATAAATAAATGACTCGTTAGGCAACACGCGGCGTAGGGCTTTTAAAACCGTGAGTCCACCCATTCCTGAATCAAATACTCCGATGGCTAATTGTTTATTCATAATCAACGAGTGACTCTAAATTCGGGTGAAACGTCCGGATCGTCAGAGGTGCTGGGTTCTCGCAGCACGGTTTCATGTTCAGCAAGATTTTGAATAACTTGGTTATGGATTTTATTGAATTCGTTTTTAACGCCACTGCCTATTAGAACCTCTATCTCTGACTCATGGCTTGCGATTGCCGCATCCCATCTTTTGGGATTCCAAGCAGCGACTTTAACGTCGATGAAACTATTCCCTTTATCGTCGTTGAGCTTTATTCCCGCTTCTTTAGCAAGCAGGCGTAAGGCAGCAATCACTCGCAACACTTGAGGTAATGCCTCGCGCGGGCCTTGAATATACATCTTCGTTTCATTGCGTAACCTACAATCCATGAGCAATAACTTGGCCATCTTAATAGCCGCTAAGTTCCTTTGTGCCTTAGCATTAGCATTAGCATTATCGTAGTACTGCGTTTTATCTATAATTTTTCCTGAATAATCATGCTCTATTACGATGTGTTTACTCGGATAGGTATATTGAATCACTTCGCCTTGTTGCAAAATAGCGCCGTACGATACCGAAGACTTCGCGTCTAACCCGGTATTAGGCGTTTGCCTGGTTCCAAGATCCTGGTAGATGATTTTGCCTAAAAAACCCTGAACATCATCGCGCTCTAAAATAACCGTCGCGGCCTCTAACCAATGTGCCATGAAGCGTTCGGGATGGTCTGTATCATAACTTTTAATGAGCTGGGCATAACGTTGAAGTCTTTGTTTGTTTTCCAGAATTTGCGCATACAAGTCATCGATTTGTTTTTTTAACGCTTCAAGCCTTGCATACGTTGTCGCTAATTTCGCGCTATCTGCAGAAAAATCTAACGATGTGGACCTGACTGTGTTGGCCTGCTGTTGCAATGTCTTCATTAATGCCATTCTAGCCTTGTCTTCTTGCCTGATTTTTTCGAGTAAGCCCCTGGCTTTGTCTAATTTAGTTTTGATGCTAGTATGCACCTTTAATGCTGTTTTTTTCTGACCTAGTGTTGACTTAGTTTCCTCAGCAGCGTAAATACGCGCTTGCTTCACTTTTGTTTTTAATTCTTCGATCACAGCTGTAAGGCTAGTTTTCATTGAAGCCATCTTGGAATTCTTTTCTGAAAGCGAACTGTGAACTTCTTCCAAAAGTTTTTCTATCCACGCTTCCACCTTGGGAAGTTTCGTGAGCGTATCGTCTATAACATTAATGAGTGAATCAAAGTCTTGTCGCGTATAGGTCATGACGCCATCCTTTCATCTAACAAATATCGTATTATAGCTGAATTTGACTTAATTTAAATCAACAACGATCGAAAATTACGTTGAATTTCTGTAAAATCAAAAGTATTTAGGTATAAAGAAAGCCCCAACCAGACACTCAATGACGACAAATCTTTAAATTGTGGTGGCGTATATTTAGGATCGACTAATAACCCTTCATTCTTCAACTCTATCATCAAAGGGACATCATCTAAAGCCAATTTTCCTGTAAATAAAATGGGAACCACGTCAACTCGTCGTTCAGAAATTGCGTAACGCAGAAAATTATACAGCAACACAAAGCCTTTCGCGTAGGCTAAATCTTTTGTAAAAGGCCCGCCATTCGGTAGGCTCCCTCGAAATACGCGTACGCTTTGTTTATAAGCATCCGTTTCTGTCATTCCACATTCCATAAAATAACGAAAAATATCCAGAAAATCTGCACCTTGCATCACCTTTTCAATCGCAATCACTCGATTTGTGATTTTACGAAGGCGTGCTGGATAAGAGCACATGGTCACGACTTCTGTCATCACCGCCAATCCTTCTTGAATCACTGAACAGGAAGGTGAACCTTTCGATAGGAAAGAACAATGCGGTTGTAAACTCCCATTAATCGTTGTACCCAAATGGACCCACCCTTCATGGACTTCAAGGTAACGCAATTCACGCTCACTAAAACGTGCACTAGCGCTTAGTTTAATGGTATCGGCACCTGCAGAAGAATCGGCGACCATCCCATCACTCACCGTCACTTTCACTGCATCTTGATCAAAGTATACATTTAAACGATCTTGTAATATTGTGCGCGCTTCTTGTGATTCATAACATTCGTTATCGAGATCTGAAACCAATTGCACATCTAAAGTTCCGAGTAAATCAAACAATAAGGAACCCATTTGTGATAAGGTAGGACCACCAACATAAAAAGCATCGTTTGGACTACCGTAGAGTTCTTGAGCTAAATCAACAAACAGAGGCGTCCCACGCGCATCTAGCATCACAATAGCGCGGATATATTCTTCACAGCGGCGTTTGATTAAGCGTGTTATCGGCGAATATTCCCCAAGTTGGTGATGGGTATCACGAAGAATACTGCGAAATTCCTCGATTTTCTCCGCAGGCTTAAAGGGTAAAGGCCGCTGTGCGTAATAGTCGCTGTCCACCATCGGTAGCCGCTTGGTCTTGTGCTTAAAAAACTCTTGTTCTACTGATTCATCCCATTTAACATCGTTAAGGATGCGAATTGCTTGTTGTGCTTTGATGATACGTTGCGATAAATCGTTGATAAGCAACCCTTCTGACTTTTTTGTAGACATGCAAACGTCATCCGTTGGATGGTATCTCTTAGAGATTAGCACGAGTTTGGCGAGTGATCAAAGTTTGCTTATATCTGGCAAATTGCCAAATCCAATACCGACAAAGGCGATTTTTGGACTTCATTCATGGAATACGCATTGCACAAACGAATACTTAACCCATAGTGACCCAACTGAATTTTAGGCACCGTATCTTCTGACTGTATCATTCTAATCAAAATTAAATCATGCATAGCCCGTGAGGGTAAGGAACATTGATAAAAACCGTTGATTAACTCAATTTCAGAGAACTGCGCTGTATCACGGACTAATCCTAAATAAATGTTGACGGTATCCCGTAAGATTTTTAATTGTTGCAACCAATGACTGAGATTGCCTTGGCGGACGGCAGCTGTGCTTTCAAGCCAAAACAAAAGCTGAGGTGCATGCAATTCGCAATCACTCAAATGCGCGGTTTGCGCCAAACGAATCGATTGCAAAAATGGATCTTGATGAATATCATCCCCAAAGCGTCCAGCAATATGGCTCAGCACCTGGACTTGCATAAAGAGTCGTGCGTATTGCGCATCCGATACTTGCATTTGTGACTTATGCACGGCATGTTCGATACGCATTAATTCCTTTACGAAACGACTCTTTAATTCTGGTTTTTCAATTAATTTAATAATCTCAATCACATTCTTAAGGGCATAATGATGAATAATCGAACTTTTAGCCGTGCAAGCTTGATCAATCGCGACAAACAAACGCTCAAGACGCAAGGCAACTTTTGATAAAAAATTAACAGCTAATTGAAAAACTATCTTATCAGACTGTGGCATACAAGCGGTCCGGTTTTATTTGCACAAAGAATAACACATTTTATGTGAGAACAACATGTCCTATTGGCTTCAAATGTAAGGCGTACAGCGTAACGTCTGCTCGGTCTTCTCGGGGGTTAATTGAAGAGAGCGTCTAAAAAGACGCCCTTTTCAATGACAGTCTAATCTTAGTAAGGCTGAACGATAACAGTCGTACCCAAGTCAATGAACTCCTCATTTAACCATTTGGCCGCATGAGGAAGCACACGGATGCACCCATGGCTGGCATTATAGTTAGGAACTTCGTACGCTGCATGTATCGAATACCCTTTGTTAAAATGCATACAATAAGGCATTCTTGCTCCGCCACGAGTTTCAATAGGGTAGATGCTTGAGGTACAATCTTCTCCTTTCTTAGAATAAACATGATACGTGCCTGTCGTAGTCCGGCAAGGACGATTAATATCCTCACAAAAGTCTTTACCACCGGACGCACTGCCCGTTTCTACTAAGTTACCTTGACCATCATAAGCTGCCCATGCGGTCGCCTTAGGAGAAAAAACAAATACTTTCCGACCTGTTGCGTGACGTGTATTAGGAAAATAGTAAGTGCCACGAAAATCTTGGCCCATGCCCTTGGTATAATGGGTATTACCGGCATCATCCACAATAGGGATTCCCCCATCCATGGTGGAGCATGCCGCTAAAACCAAACTGAGCGATGCACCAGCAAACAGTGTTTTCTTCATGATTAAATCCTCCTATGTTTGCGTATCTTATCGGACGATTTGATCTAAACTTTAGCTTTTTGAATAATTTTTATTCATCAAAGGGATTTTGTATTGTATTCGTCCACGGCGCCATCTAGCTGACGTCTCAAAGGGAATAGTTCTGGAAAAGTAGCTAAAGTCAGACCAACGAAGCGATCAGGGTTTGACAGATGCCTAGTCAGAAACACGACTGATTAATACCGCTATGGCGAGTTTCAATTGTTCATCGCTGCACTCAAAACACCCCCCTCTGGCTGGCATGGCACCGTAACCTTCTGACGTATGCTGAAATAATACGGAGGCCCCTTGCTGAAGCCGTCCAGTCCAATCAGACGCAAAACCCATTCGCGGGGCACCCAATGGAATAAGTGGATGCGCTGCGTGACACGTTGCACAGTAATGTTGAACAATCTCCTGACCCTCGGTTTTACTCCCCGCAATACTATCTAAAAACGCCTGCGGCTTATGCGTAGCTGACCAGGCAGTTGGAACACCGAGCAGGAGAATCAATAGATTAATTGGCTTCACATAGCACCGCTTGTTCTGCAACGCGCATATCGACGATGACTAACTGCAAACGACTGCGTCCTTGATAGGTATTAATATCCAATTTATAGACCGCATGAATAAATTTGGCACGATGATTCGGCCAAGTCTTTAGATCCACCTGAAAAGCGATGGCCTCTACAAGATCGCCTTGCTCTGGCAAACTTAAACTCAATTTAAGATGATGTTGTCCGACTAAACGTTGATCTAAGACTTCAAACACATTGTCAAATAAAGGCTCCGGAAACAATTGTCCCCAAGGGCCTGCGGCGTGTAGGGTGCGCGCTAACTGCTCGGTGATGTCACACTCTGGCAAAGGACCGTCGGTTATCAACGCGCCATCATTCACTATCCCCTGCATCTGTGCGTTCACTTCTGCGCAGATGGCTTTTTGAAACGCCGCCAATTGAGATAACGGCAACGTCATCCCAGCAGCCATCGCATGCCCACCAAATTTAGTGATTAGAGCTGGATGGTTTTTCTCCACAGCTGCCAGCACATCGCGGATATTTAGGCCTTGAATCGAACGTGCAGAACCCTTCAACTCCGTATCACTCACTTGAGAAAACACAATGACTGGGCGGTGATAGCGTTCTTTCATTCGCCCCGCTAAAATGCCAATAACGCCCTGGTGCCAAGTCGGATCAAATAAACATAACACAGACGGTAACGCATTGGTTTCAACCGTCGAGGTTAATTTATTCAGCTCCGCTAAGGCCTGATCTTTCATTTCATTTTCAATTTTACGTCGCTCAACATTTAAATCGTCTAATTTTTTAGCCAAGACAATAGCATCATCCAACTGCTCACTCAACAAACACTCAATGCCCATCGACATATCATCTAACCTGCCTGCCGCATTTAACCGTGGGGCAATAGCAAATCCTAAATCGGACTCTCGAAGGTGTTCTGCCTGTCGCCCTGCGATCGTAATCAACGCTGCAATCCCAAACCGCGCTTGTCCTTTGCGGATTCGCTGCAGTCCTTGACTAACCAAAATACGATTATTGTGGTCCAAGGCGACGACATCAGCAACCGTGCCTAAGGCAACCAAATCCAAAAATTGACTCATATTAGGCTTAGTCAAGCCCTGGGCTTCAAACCAACCCACCGCTTGGAGATGCGCGCGCAACGCCAGCATCACATAAAAGATAACACCCACGCCCGCCATCGATTTACTTGGAAAGGGATCGTTCGATTGATTCGGATTCACGATCGCACATGCAGCGGGTAATTGCTCACCCGGCAAATGATGATCCGTAATCAATACATCGATTCCTGCGGCATTAGCAGCCGCCACACCCTCTAAACTCGCAATGCCATTATCCACAGTAATAATCAAATCCGGTTGTTTGGAGCGGGCAACGGCAACGATAGCTGGAGTTAACCCGTATCCAAATTCAAAGCGATTCGGCACAAGATAATCCACATGCTGAGCACCCAGGGCACGCAAAGCACTCACTGCTAACGCCGTAGACGTTGCTCCATCCGCATCAAAGTCGCCTATCACTACAATCCGTTGTTGCGTTCGCAATGCCTGTTCTAAACGCAAACAAGCCTTATCGATATCAATTAACGCTGTGAACGGCAACAAAGCCTGTAATTCGAGGGTTAATTCTGCTGCCTGGGTGATGCCGCGCGCTGCATAAATACGTTGCAATACAGGATGCAAGTGTCTCAAGCCCACGGTTTCTGTCTCGTCGCTGATTCGGCGTTTGATTAACATAAAGCCCCCCATAAACGCTTAAACCAAGGTTTGGCATGGGTTTGATAGGCAGTATTATTCCAATACCAATGAACACTGCGTCGATCCATTTTTGATTGTATCGCTGCAAGTGTCGACATATGTTCGAGTAATAATAACGCTGAATCTGGAAATACGTCCGTCGTCGAAATCGCTTTAACATCGGTAGATAACAAGCCACCCAACTGGGAGGTGGCATCACTATCGGTGAGAATCAGACTTTCTCCTGGTAATTGGAGTGTGCCTTGTCCCCAAATCCAAATGCCATTAATTGGACATCGTTGAGCAGGCAGAGGTTGTGCTTGATTAAACAACATTTGTACTTCGGTTAATATTCTCGGCCAAAAACCAGTGTCATCCAAATGCGCTAATTGTGGAAATAACGATTGTTGACGCATAAACTGAATTGGTTTGGCAGACACCTCTGGACAGCCGTCCACTTGAATAAGCCAGGTCGTTGCATCATGATATTGGCACTGCGGAAAATAATGACACGCATGCTCCGCAAACCGATCAAACCAAACTTGCCCTTGATCCTCAGACAATCCCAGCTCATCCCCAATAGCAACGACTTGGGCGTCATTATGAGAGGCCTCCCAAAATAAAGGAGAAACCACCAACCATTGGCCGGATAATCCATGTAATTGACGCAATAAATCTGCGACAGGCGGACGCACCAGAGGATATCCCAAACAGGTTAAAATTTGATGATAATAATGTCCTACTGGCGTCAACGGCGTATGACGCGTGGGGGGCTTGTCTAAAGAATTGGAAATAACAACATCCATTCTGGATTGTCCTGAGTTATGTTAGAATAATACCAAATACTAGTATAATAGAAATGGACCTTTATGGAAATTCAATTAGCAGCGCACGAAACACATAGCATTCATGCCTACAGTGAACACAGCATCATCGTTCACGGTCAAACCTATTCACAATCGTTACGTATCAACCGTCAACACATTCATTTTCCATGGAATGTAACGACCCTAAATACCCTCACCCCGGCAGATCTGGACGTATTGCTATCGGAAGGGCCCGACATTATCCTCATTGGTCATACAACGCTTCAACATGCGCCAGTGGCCATCATCAACGCCCTATCGCAACAGCGTATAGGTTTCGAATGCATGTCTATTGGTGCGGCTTGTCGAACATTTAATATTTTGCTAGGGGAAAAACGCAAAGTTTCATTAGGGATTATTTTTCCTGCTGATGACAAAAGCGCCTCTCCTTTCTAACCGTCACAGTTCGGATTTACTTCACGAACAACGCAATCGACTCAACATGCGACGTATGTGGAAACATATCCATGACACCGGCCGCATCTAAGCGGTACCCTTGTGATATGAGAATTTCAGCATCGCGTGCTAAGGTCACAGGATTACAAGAAACGTAAACAATCCGCTCCGGATTAAGTTGTTGAATTTGCTTAACAATGGCTAAAGCGCCACAGCGGGGCGGATCTAATAACAGCTTAGTGACGCCGTGGGCCAAAGGATGGGTTAAAGACCATTCTTCCAGATTAGCACAAGCAAACTCAACATTGGTTAATTGATTTAAATCTGCATTGTGTTGAGCACGCTTAATCATCTGCGCACTGCCTTCTATACCCACCACGCGTTGACAATGTTGCGCCATCGGCAAAGAAAAATTACCTAATCCACAAAACAAATCCAAGACACTATCTTCAGGTTCCAAGGCTAATAAATCTATGGCTTGTTTCACCATTTTACGATTAATACCACTGTTAACCTGGGTAAAATCGGTAGGATGAAAATGGTACGCTAGTCCGAATGCCGGTAAGCGATACGTCAGGTATTCAGGTGCATCGGGAGGATAAAATAACTGAACACTCTCTGGGCCCGCAGGTTGCAGATACACCCGAAACTGCGTTTTGATAGAAAATTCCATCAATTGACGCTGATTTTCTTGATTTAAGGGCGATAAATTTCTAAAGATGAGCGCAACGTCATCATCACCGGCGGCTAACTCAATTTGAGCAATACAGCGTTTATCTTCGAACCCATCTAATAGTTGGCGCAACCCATCGATAGCCGCATCGACTTTGGCATGAATCACGGGACACGTGTGAATATCCGTAATGTAGCGTGGATTGAATTGTTCACGAAACCCAATAAGGGTTGCGCCTTTTTTTTCAACGTAACGCACAGAAAGACGTGCTTTATTGCGATAATGCCAAGCGTTATCCGTCATCGCTGTAAGCACCTCAGCGGGCTGACAATGCCCAATCCGCAGCAAAACGTCTAACAGCAATGACTGTTTGGCCTGAATCTGAGCCTCACTGCTCAAATGTTGTAAAGAACACCCACCGCACATCGCATAATGGGGACAATGAGGGCTGACACGCTCAGGCGATGGGATCTCTACTGAAACAAGTTGGCCTTCATCAAAGTCCGATTTACGTCGTGTGTACTCAAAAGTCACGGTTTCTTCGGGCAAAGCCCCTTCTATAAAAGTTGTTTTACCGGATAACCGGGCAATACCACGCCCATCATGACTAAATTTTTCAATCACGGCAGTGGCCATAACTGGCGCTTTTTTTGAATGGGATTTACGCAATCAGAGTCTTCTTATTCAGGCTATCAATCAGGTGGCATATTACATCATGAAATAGTTGAAATTGGTAGGATAGGTTGAATTGAATCAATTCAGCATATGATGCGCTCGATTTTTGAATTGATTCGTTATGCTTGCTTGAGCCGATAGGTTTTATTTTGAAAATTATTGTTCAACAATCGCTTATCCACCTGGTGTATATTGACGAATCATCTCAGCTCTTTGCTTTTCAACCCCCCCAAAGTCAAGCTGTTCTGCGATAGTAAGAGCACTAGACATTAGGGGCCTGATAATGGGTTTGACAAAAAATTCCATGCGTACTGAAGTTTCTGTTTCTTCAGCAGAGTAATGTTCGGCTCTTACTGTACACTCGCGAATTAATTTTTCCATCTTCGAAAACGCAAACTGGAGTTGCTCGACGCATAAAAACGCACCCAAAACACCCATTGTCATCATCGCTAATCCTAATAAAACATGCGTCAAGGATACAACAGCAATCAGGCCGACTGCAACGACTAGCAGAGCAATCAATACTTTAAAGCCATTATCCACACAGGCAAACCCATTTTCATGAACTTTGCTTGTTTTGAGCAATAGATCTCGAATATCAAGTTCTATAGTTTTAAAATTTATACTGGTGTAAAGCGAGTGATTTGGATCCGAAGAACTAACCGGCATGTCTAGATGCGCGAGCATACGCTGATTAATAAACGCTATATCAGCTAATGGTCCTTTGCGAAAATACGCTAATCCAAGTTTCTGTGCAACCGCCCATTCACCACCCAACTCAGAGCGTTGATAGTCAAACTGTTCACAGTATTCTCGAATAAGGCCAGAAAAGGGAAGGTCTAATGAACCTGCAGCGAGTTCCAGTTTTCGAAATCCTAACAAAGCCATCGGCTGACTTAAATTTCGAGTGTCCTTTGGCAATAACTCATCGTATTTTTTATTTTTATCTCTCACTGTAATCGAATGCAACAACGCCGCATATCTATAAAATTTACCCAGACTGTCAGTCTTCAATCCTTCGATTTTCTCAGAAATTTCTGCTAATTCACGACTGGGCATGCGTCCACCTCATTAATAAGTTAGTATCACAAATGAATGGGTATATTGTACACAAAGAAAAAAATATAAGCAATATGAATTTTTTGTATCAAAGGTTGGCGTATGGTGTGTCATCCCCACCTGCACCAACGAGGAAGACCATCATAAAAAAAAACAAGTCGCTGGCGCTACAATTGTGCAATAAACGCATCAACTTCTTTGGGGGTTAATTCTTTATAGTCGCCACGCGCTAATGATCGTGGCATTGTCAAGGTACCATAGCGAATTCGAATTAAGCGACTCACTTCCACTCCCTGCGATTGCCACAAACGCCGCACTTCACGGTTACGACCCTCACAGAGGACCACATGGTACCATGCGTTCATCCCTTCACCGCCTCGAAAATCGATGGATTTGAATTGAGCTTTGCCATCATCGAGTTCAACGCCTTTTAAGAGTTGGCGAATAATGTCAGGTTTCACTTGTCCGTAAACTCGCACCGCATATTCGCGTTCTAAGGCATAGCGCGGGTGCATTAGCCGATTAGCTAACTCGCCGTTAGTGGTAAAAATCAATAATCCCGACGTATTGATATCCAAGCGCCCCACTTGCACCCAACGACCTTGCTTTAAATGCGGTAGATTATCAAACACGGTTCGCTCAAATTTGGGATCTGAGCGGCTTGATATCTCCCCTATCGGCTTGTGATACAATACGATTCGGGTGTTGGATTGAACTTTCAAAGGATTGGTGACCATTCGACCACGCACACTAATTTTATCATCAGGCCCAACAGACATCCCTAGTTGCGCTGGCGTGCCATTGACTTGAATGAGTCCTTGCGTTATCCAGGTCTCCATCTCGCGCCTTGACCCGAGCCCTGCTTGACTTAAAACTTTTTGTAAACGTTCTTGACTCATTTATAATCCAACCCCATGACTTGGCGCACATCTGCAATCGTTTTTATCGCTTCTTCACGCGCTTGCTCACTTCCTTCTAGCACAATTCGCTTCACCATACCGATATCTTCCTCGTATTCCTTAATGGCTGCCTGAATAGGTTGTAGTTCCTTTTTCACGGCATCAATTACCGGCTGCTTACACTCTAAACAGCCAATTTTTGCAGAGCGACACCCGGTTTCCACCCATTGTTTCACTTCATTGTTGGAATATACCAGATGCAATTGCCATACTGGACAAACCGTAGGTTCACCCGGATCGGTGCGCTTAACCCGCGCAGGATCCGTAGGCATTGTCCGGATTTTCTTTTCCACACCTTGCAAGTCGTCTCGTAAATTAATCGTATTATGATAAGACTTTGACATTTTCTGGCCGTCTAAACCCGGCATTTTTCCCGTTTCAGTTAACAGCGCTTGAGGCTCAGGCAATACAATTTTACCCGTGCCTTCTAAAAATCCGTATAACCGTTCTTTATCACCCATCGATAAATTTAACTGTGATTCAATCAGCGCCTTAGCCGTTGTCAGGGATTCATGACTCCCGTTTTGTTGATAGTCTATACGAAATTGCTGATATAACTGACTGTTTTTCTTACCCAGTTTCTGCATGGCTTCCATCGCTAATTGGGTAAAATTAGGTTCACGACCGTATAAAAAGTTAAAACGCCGTGCTATCTCTCGAGCCAATTCAATATGAGAAACTTGATCTTCGCCTACGGGGACTAAATCGGCTCGATAAATTAATACATCTGCAGCTTGAAGGAGGGGATAACCTAAAAATCCATACGTCGACAAATCTTTTTCTTTTAATTTTTCTTGTTGATCTTTAAAGGTAGGCACGCGTTCTAACCAACCTAACGGCGTAATCATCGATAGCAACAAATGCAATTCTGCATGTTCTGGGACCCATGACTGAATAAATATCCGCGATAATCCTGGGTTAACACCACACGCCAACCAATCAACCACCATCTCCCATATAATACGTTCGGTGTCACCGGTCTGTTGATAATGAGTGGTTAAGCCATGCCAATCCGCAACAAAAAACAAACAATCATATTGATGTTGCAGCTTTATCCAATTTTTTATGACACCATGATAATGCCCTAAATGCAAACGCCCTGTTGCCCGCATGCCTGAAACCACGCGTTTGTTATGACTAAATCCTGACATCGAATCCTCAGCTTAACTATGAATATCTAAAAATGGACGGGGATCACCCTGTCCTTCTCGAAGAATAACCGGATGGTCACCGGTCAAGTCCACCACCGTTGTGGCTTGTTGACTACATTCGCCTCCATCAAGGACTAAATCTACCTGTTTACCCAAAATATCGTAAATCACCGCTGGTTCACTCAAGGGCACAGTCGCTCCCGGTAAAATTAACGTAGAACTCATCAGCGGTGCCTCTAAATGCTCTAACAAGGCCAAAGCAATCGTGTGATCCGGCACCCGCAAGCCTAATGTTTTGCGTTTGGGATGCAACATTAACCGCGGCACTTCTTTCGTCGCATTTAAAATAAACGTATAGGCGCCCGGTGTAAACGCTTTTAGCATTCGAAAAATGGGTTTGGTTATCTGTGCATAAATTCCCAACCGGGATAAATCACCGCAGACCAACGTCATAGGGTGCTCTTTACCCAATTGTCGCAACACGCGTATCCGTTCCAATGCAGACTTCTCGTGCATACAACATGCCAACGCATACCCAGAGTCTGTCGGGTATACAATTAAACCACCTTCTTCAAGAATAGTCACGGCTTGACGTAACAATCGTGCTTGAGGATTATCAGGGTGCACAGCGAGCATCAAACTCATCTACCTATCCTTTATAAAAATATTGTAACGCCTCATTCGCTACCCCTTACCACGTATGCCATATGGGCAAACATGATAAGGGTAACGGTTTTTGCTTCCCTAACCCTATGCGTGACAGACTCTCTCCATGAAAATCGGATCCCGACGAAGCAAGTAACCCAAATTGATTGCATAGCTTTGCCAAGGACACGATATCTTGGTCAACCATATCTCCCGATACGACCTCCATTCCCTCGCCTCCCGCTAACTTAAATTCTTCAATCAGGGTTAATAATTTAGTGCGCGTCAATCGATATTTAAATGGGTGTGCAATCACCGCCTGTCCACCCGCCTGACGAATCGCCGTTACCGCACCTTGTAAATTAATCCAACAGGAAGGGACATAAGCGACTTTTCCAGTGCCCAAATAACGGGTAAAAGCAGCCTTAATGTGCGGGACGTATCCGAGTTGAACGAGTAATTGGCCGAAGTGTGCTCGACCTATGCGCGTATGGCCGGCTATCACACAGGCTTTTTCATAGGCTTGGGGAATCCCACATGCTTCCAATGCTTTGCCTATTGCGCGAGCGCGGTCAATTCGTTTATCGCTTTGTTGTTGAATAACTGCCAATAAGGCCTCATTGTGGACATCAATGTTCAGCCCGATAATGTGGATATCATAGCGTTTCCAATGCACCGACAACTCAATACCCGAAATTAATTGTAATCCAGAATCGCCGACGGCCGTGCGACTTTCCGAGTATCCCGCAACAGTGTCATGATCTGTTAAAGCAAAATAAGTCATGCCTAATTGGATTGCTTTATCAATCAAAACCGCAGGTGACAGTAACCCATCTGAAAATTGACTGTGGCAATGTAAATCTATCATAGAGCCTCATGCTAGGATCGCGTCCAACGCGCAGGTTGTTCCCGGGACGTCATCAGCGAATGGAAAGCGCGTACTACTAAACATATCCGAACGATACTTGAACAATTCGCTTCGATGGCTACTGCTGTTTCTAGGTTTAAACTGAGTGTATCATTTCTTACCCTATTTTACTTCATTTTTTCAATCACATTAGCTATTGACGTCTCTGCAAATTTAAAATAAATTGTATCTATGCTTGACAGCATACTAGATTTTAAACTAAACAAGGAATGTCATCATGAAAAAATCCACGCTCGCTATCGCTAGTCTTTTAACTGCTTTATCTATCGCTGTTGTTGCGCCTGTTGCTTATGCCGATGACGCAGCAACCCAAAGCGCCCCTGGAGCAGCTAACTGTTCTGGTTGTTCAGGCTGCAATGGTAACGCAGGTACTGGAGCAACCGCACCCATGGATTCAGCAACGCCTGGAACTACTGGTACTACAGACAGCAATTAATTTATAGACTTCGGGCGGCGATGGCCACAATGACACCTGTTCTTGAGCAGTCGCCGCCCAATCTTATTGTGACCTCCGACCTGTTTCATTTACCGGTTTTAAGTCAATTTCGGCGTGCAAAACTCCTT
>CANNJG010000009.1 GCA_947504795.1 Legionellaceae bacterium | reverse complement strand
GATTTAAAAGCCTTAGGTGAAACAACGATTACGTTAGATTGCGATGTCCTTCAGGCGGACGGCGGCACACGCACAGCGGCAATTACGGGCGCGTGTATTGCATTGAAAGATGCGATTGACTGGATGGCGTCCCGAGACAAATTACGGAAAAAATCGCCTTTTAATTATGTCGCAGCCGTATCGGTAGGATTGTATCGTGGCCAAGCAGTCTTAGATTTAGATTATGCAGAAGATGTGCTTGCTGAAACCGATATGAACGTGGTGATGAACGAAAAAGGAGAGTTCGTGGAACTCCAAGGAACCGCCGAGGATAATAGCTTTAATCATACTCAATTGAGCGAGATGCTTGGTTTAGCTGAAACAGGAATTCGAGATTTGATTGAATTGCAGAAACAAGGGTAAGGACATCCGGGGATACTCAAAAAACTGCGTTCTTCCTTGCAGGGAAGCCGCTACTCAACCCATATTGTCCTGATGCTAAATCATTGCTTGTTGCTGCTGCAATTCTCCTTAGGAGCCTAATCATGAACATGGGTATCATCGGATATGGGAATTTGGCTAAAGCATTAGGCAAAGGACTGCGACGTGACGAACACATCCAATTATGGGTATCTGCACCCTCGTTAACGCCTGGAACACCCGAACCGCGACTCCATACGCACACAGACAACTTAGCAATGATTTCACAGATAGACTGTCTTATTCTTGCCGTCAAACCGGCTCAAATGGCGGATCTATTAACTGAAATTCGTGACCATATGCCGCCTGGGCTGTTAGTCATCTCTGTGGCTGCGGGGTTAACTGTAGATTGGTTTGCAACACATTTGCTTCCCAATATTCCCTTGATTCGCGCGATGCCTAATCTTGCTTCTGAGTGCGGACAAGGCGCAACACCTCTGTTTGCGAATCCATTCGTCAATGCGACACAACGCGAGCAAGCAACTCGAGCCTTCTCTGCCTGCGGACTCACAACCTGGGTAACGCAAGAAACCGAGATAGACGCACTCATTGCTTTATCTGGCTCTGGATTGGCATATCTATTCTTATTTACCGAAGCTATGCGCCACGCAGGAGTCAAGTTGGGATTAAGCGAGGAAGTGGCCACCGCCTTCGCGGTACAAACGTTGCAAGGCGCAGCTGGGTTAGCCGCCCTTCCACACTATTCATTGACCTCATTACAAACCCAAGTCACCTCCAAAGCAGGAACCACCGCAGCAGCCTTGGCTGTCTTTGCGAACCATCGTTTAAATGATATTGTGTTAACGGCTATGACCGCTGCATTTGAACGCTCTTCTTCACTTTCTAAGGAATCATAATGTCAGGGTTACATTCAGTAGGCTATTTTTTGGTATCTACGCTTTTTGGTTTAGCTATATTCATTTTATGGTTAAGGATTGGGTTGGTGTACTTTCGTATCAGTGCTCTGCATTCGATTGGCCAAGCAGTTTACCGCCTCACCGATCCCTTCATACTCCCTTTCAGCAAGCTGTTACAAATTCGCATGACCCGTCAACAGCGTTATGATTGGCTAAGCTTGAGTATCGTTATCGTATTGGTATCCATGAAGTATCTATTGGCAAGTATGATTTATCTCGACTCAAGTGGATTAAACGGCTGGTTAATTGCGGTTTGTACAGCCGTTGACCTGATTGTGCAACCTTGCAATATCTTATTTTATGCGTTGCTGATTCGAGTCATCATGAGTTGGGTCAACCCACACTGGCAACATCCTCTAAACGCCCTATTGTTCATGATAACCGAACCGATGTTAAGCTGGATACGGCGTTATATTCCCCCCGTTGCTGGATTCGATTTTTCACCGCTTGCGATGATAATGGCATTGAAAATCATCACGCTATTTGTAACCGCTTCCCTGCCGTTTCAATTGGTCTAACTTTCTATACACAACAAGGAGAATCTTGCTTTGCTTGAGCATGACGAGGCACTTGTTTAGACTCATTGAAAAAAATGAGGGTAGCACCCGCCAGCATCATAGACCCACCCGCGTAACCCACCACGGTGGCAGCAGTAGCAACACCCACACCCAGCAGACTCGTGCCTCCCAGCGCAAGCGCTAACATTACAAACCCAAGCATATAAACGACGGCAGCTTTTTTATTTAAAGGCAGTTCAGAAAAAGCACATAAAAATAAAAAATGGCTCGTGACAGGCGCAGGAGGTGTCTCCAGTCCGCGACGGGAATCCGTTTCAGTTAGATATTTACAAGGCGTTTTTTCTGACGGAAAAGAGTCGCTTTCAGGTTCTTCCCCTTGAGTGAAACTATACTTATTCTCATCAGCGTCCCTCAATTCATCGTTACTTTCGGGAGATGATGACAGCGTTGCAGGCATGCTCAAAGAAATAGCCTCTTCTTGATTATTTTCGCTACTCGTTAATTCAGGTGTGTCAGTTGAGAAAAAGTCATCCGGCGTACGTGGAGATGCATGGGCCTGTGACGCTGCTCTATTCGATTTGGGCAACACCTGCTTTATTAGGCGTGAGGGAGCGTGGCATTCAACGTTAATTTTAGCAGATGGTGAAAATGACAATGGCGTTGTCGGCTTGTTCGAATAAGTAACCTTGTTTTCATTATTTCCTTCTTCCATTAATTTCTTTGTCGATGGCGAGATAGCAGAACGTTGGGTGGGTTTAAGTGCTACCTTTCGCAGTCCATTCCTCGAAGATTGCATAGACGGCTGTCTAGAATGCACCACACGAATCCCGCTTGAAACTTCAACACCATTCTGATTTCCATTGTCTTGCTGGGATCCTAATGTATAAGGCCCATTCATACCAAGCCTCACTGCGAGTTCTGTAGATTCTGCAGCAGCTGTGGTCGATTCAACTACCTTGTTAATAGGAAGTTTGTTCAATAAAAGACCAAAATCAAAAGGTTGCTGCTGTAGCTGGAATAATTGCCACATCACTGGGGTTGTATCTCGTATTATTTTGAGGCGTTCATCTCTGTTTTTTTTAAAATGTAACGCAACGACTGACGTACCATCCCAACAATAAAATTTCCAATGGTTATTAGCAGTTAAACGTTCCAACTCGTCCGATGTCCATGGTGTATTTACAAGGCCGTTGCAAATTGATTCAAGGTATTCTCCCTCTGCTTTATCATTCAAACACTTTAGATTTATCAAAGTAGGTGTTTTCTTTTTCTTTTTAGTGTTGATATAAAAAAAACATTCTTGAGGGTTACTAGCCATTACCATCTCCGCATAAAATTTATTCACTCATCAGTGCCAGGATGACCACTTCTAGGTCGAATAAAAAAAATAGAGCCCTTTTTGTATCACTAATGACTCTATAAAAATCGTTATGAAAAATAATCTCTCATCGTACTCTCGGGCTATGCGAAAATCAAGTGGTGTAACCGTTAAAATTTGCTAGGACTTGCGCGCAACTCCGAGGCCTAAGCAAATTGAGTCCGATCGCTGGATCCTCTGAATAAAGCACGAAAACCAAACGACTATAGTGATTTATGCCCCTACTCTTGCTTTGAGTTTTTGACTAAATCACCAATTCTCGGTATAAAGTGAGTTTTAATCGATGTGGTCC
Organism: Legionellaceae bacterium; assembly: GCA_947504795.1. Classification (GTDB taxonomy): domain Bacteria; phylum Pseudomonadota; class Gammaproteobacteria; order Legionellales; family Legionellaceae. The sequence goes on along the minus strand of CANNJG010000009.1, from coordinate 19,288 downwards.
TATGAATCATACAGTTGGGTTTGTGAGTTTAGGGTGTCCAAAAGCGTTAGTAGATTCTGAGCGAATCATTACCCAATTGCGTGCGCAGGGCTATACCTTAGTCAACACCTTTGAAAAAGCAGGCGTTGTGGTTATTAACACGTGTGGGTTTATCGACGCCGCCATCGAAGAGTCTTTAAACACCATTCGCGAAGCAATGCAGGCGAATGGGCGAGTGATTGTCACAGGGTGTCTTGGCGCAAAAGCCGACATGATTCGTGAGGCTTGTCCCGATGTATTGCATATCAGCGGCGCCCATGCTTATGAGGAAGTCGTAAAAGCCGTTCATGAACATTTACCCCCCCCTACCGACCCCTTCACGCAATTAATCCCGCCTCAAGGTATCAAGCTCACGCCTAGACATTATGCGTATTTGAAAATTTCCGAAGGGTGTAATCAAAAGTGTACGTTTTGCATCATTCCAACGATGCGCGGTCGCTTACAAAGCTATCCGATGAACCAAGTATTAACCGAAGCTAGCCGCCTCAAAGAAGCCGGCGTCAAAGAATTACTCGTCATATCACAAGATACCAGCGCTTATGGCATCGATACGCGTTATGCACCCACGAGCTGGAACAATCAAAGCCTGCCTACGCGGTTTTATGAATTATGCGAACAATTGGGGCAATTGGGTATTTGGGTGCGTCTCCATTACGTTTACCCTTATCCGCACGTTGACGACATCATCCCGCTAATGCGCGATAGGCTACTCTTACCGTACTTAGATATCCCTTTACAACATGCGAATCCCCGTATTCTTAAAGCAATGAAGCGACCCGCGAGTCGTGAAAACACCCTAAAACGCATTCAAAGTTGGCGTGAAACCTGCCCTGATCTCACCATACGCTCAACGTTTATTGTCGGTTTTCCAGGTGAAACCGACTCAGAATTTAACGAATTGTTAGACTTCTTGGAACAAGCGCAACTCGACCGTGTCGGTTGCTTTCAATATTCTCCGGTTACAGGCGCCAAAGCAAATGAGTTAGCAGATCCGGTTCCCGAAGCACTCAAGGAAGAACGTTATCATCAGTTTATGCAAACCCAAGCTCGAATCAGTCAACAACGTTTACAACGAAAAATTGGTACGCAGCAACAGGTACTTATCGATGAAATTACTGAAAATCATATCATTGCACGGAGTCAAGCCGACGCACCTGAAATTGACGGTTTGGTGTATATCACGCCGCATGCTGGGGCACAGGTGGGCAACTATGCAACGGTCATGATTACCGATGCGGATGATTATGATTTATTCGGCGAATCGTGTGTTGTAACTGCTTGACCTGCATTTTGCGCTTAGTGCACTCGATGTAAATTAAACGGCTTGCTTCCATTGGCAAGCTTTGCCCTTTAGTTACCGCAAAAAATCTGCTATACTGCGCGGCATCAATGGTTCAGGATTGAACAAAATGGAGATGAACATTGACTAACACTCGCATGCACACCCTACCGCATTCCCAAAAGCATGCGTGGCTAGTCTGCTTAACAGCCGGCTTGTTTTTTTTCTATGAATTTTTTCAACTCAACGTTTTTGATGTCATCAACCCCATCTTGCGCCTCGACTTTCGTATCCACGCCAGCGAATTAAGCTGGATGTCAAGTTCGTTTGTATGGACTAATGTGTTATTTTTATTACCTGCCGGCTTTATTTTAGACCGTTATCCCGTCCGCAAAGTTATCTTATTTGCTATGCTTTCTTGTGTCCTAGGAACCCTTGGGTTTGCTTTGACCCGTTCGTTTATTTGGGCCGCAGGCTTTCATGCTATTACCGGCATTGGTAATGCCTTTTGTTTTTTAGCTTGCGTGGTATTGGTCTCGCGCTGGTTTGATCCCCGTCACCAAGCCTTAGTCATTGGTTGCACTGTGACGATGGCATTTTTAGGTGGGATGATGGCTCATACCCCTTTCGCCTACTTAACCAATCACTGGGGATGGCGGCATGCCATGTTAATCGATGCAGGGATCGGCATCTTAATGTGGCTGGCCATTGCAGGCATTGTCCGAAATCCACCTCAACACAAAGAGACTTCCCTGCGAGCCCATACTTGGCTCGCAGATTTGAAACAAGCAGCAGCTAATCCGCAAAACTGGCTGGCTGGATTTTATACAGCATGCCTCAATCTACCCATCATGGTACTCTGTGCACTATGGGGTGGTAGTTACTTAATAACAGTCCATCATCTGCAACCTTTGGTCGCTGCCAATGTTGTCAGCCTAATCTTTAGTGGTAGCATTATTGGCTGTCCGTTGATGGGTTGGTTGTCGGACAAACAGGGACAACGCAAACCTATCATGATCGCAGGCGCTCTTTTGACCGCTATCGCGCTGATTCCACTATGCTTGCAAATTCGTTTGTCTTTATTCGAGCTCAGCATTATCTTTTTTGGGTTAGGATTGTTTACTAGCACTCAAGTTATCAGTTATCCACTCATTGCTGAAAGTAATCCTCATGCGATTACCGGATCAGCCACTGGACTCAGTTCGGTGATTATTATGGGATCGGCAGGTATGGCTCAAGTATTGTTTGGTTGGTTGATGATGTTCCATAAGAGTCTATCACATTTCATGACTCAGGCAGCGGACTTACAATTTGCATTTTGGATATTTCCGATCGCCACCCTGCTCGGGTTGATCGCCTGCATCCTGTTACGCGAAACGCATTGCCAAACAACTCGAAATAAATAGGAAGAACCATGGAAATTATCAATAATTATTCTGGAAGTGATACAACCATGACATCTAATCGTTGGTTACCGTGGTGTATTTGTTTTGCTGCATCTTTGTTTTTCTTTTACGAATTTATCCAAGGGAATATGTTTGCTTCGATTGCCGATGATATTATGCGTGACTTTCATATTCAGGCGGATAGTTTGACGTATTTATCCAGCGTCTATTATCTGTCTAACGTATTGTTTCTCTTCATAGCAGGTATTATTTTAGATCGATTTTCAGCTAAAAAAACGATTGTTATCGCCATGTTATTTTGCGTGATATCGACCTTTGTTTTAGCGAATGTTCATACTTTCGCGTTGGCAGTAATGTGTCGCTTCATCACCGGTATTGGGAGTGCTTTTTGCTTCTTAGGCCCGATTCGGATCGCGTCACGCTGGTTTCCTGCCAAACGTATGGCACTTATTACGGGACTCATTGTCACCATTGCTATGTCCGGTGGCATGCTGGCGCAGTACCCACTCACCAAGCTGGTTTTGTATATTGGTTGGCGTAGTGCTATGGTATGGTTGGGTTGGTTAGGGCTCTGTATTCTGGGCCTCATGATAGTCTTCATTCAAGACAAACCGAGTACTCAGACAACGAGTCCCACTAAAATCGGCATTCTCGACAGTGCTAAAATTGCTTACCTCAACCCACAAACCCTCCTTGCTGCTCTCTACGCCAGTCTCATGAATATGGCCATCGCCGTGTTTGGCGCGGTGATGGGATCCTTATATTTGATGCAGCGGTTACAGATTAACAAAGCGGATGCGTCCCTTATCAACTCGATGTTGTTCTTAGGTACTATTATTGGCGGACCTGTGATGGGCTGGTGTTCAGACAAATGGGGGATACGTCTTACTCCCATGAAAATTGGTGCGTATAGCGCGCTACTGATTGTGTTGGCGATTTTGTATGCGCCTATGAGTTATTCGATGATGGTGTGTTTATTCTTTTTATTGGGACTATTTACAGCCTCTCAAGTCATCAGCTACGCACTGGTTGCGGAATCCAGTGATGTCGCCATGACGGCCACGGCAGTCAGTGTTGTGTCCATATTAACTCAGTCTGGCTATGTGCTATATCAAAATATATTTAGTTATTTACTCTTAAAACAAGGGGATATGCGAATGATAGCCGGGGTTCCAACTTACTCCTTACATGACTACCAATTTGCCGCGATGATATTGCCCCTGGGATTGGTTCTCGCGATTGCTCTTTTATTTGGATTACGCGAAACTTACTGTCGCCGTTCGCAAGGATAACCTATATGGAACCTCTCAGTCGTGTATGTATCTTACTTCTGGACTCATTGGGCATAGGCGCGAGTCTGGATGCAGAGCGCTATGGAGACAGTGATGCGAATACCTTCGCACATATCGTCGCCGCGTGCTATGCAGGTCATGCAGATAAATTAGGTGTGCGGTCTGGGCCTTTGCATATCCCTCATTTAGCGAAACATGGGTTCTATCATGCGAGTGTAGCAAGCTCAGGATTAGCCGTGTATGATTTATCGACTTTGCCCGAACCCGACGGTTACTTTGGATATGCCGCAGAGCAAAGCCTAGGCAAAGACACGCCCAGTGGTCATTGGGAATTAGCCGGCGTCCCAGTCATGGAGGAATGGGGGTATTTTCCCAAAACAGTGCCTTGCTTTCCAGAGAAACTGATTCATAAATTGATTGAGCAAGCTAACCTTCCTGGTGTGCTTGGTCAAATTCACGCCTCAGGGACAGACATCATTCAAGCATTGGGTGAAGAACATATTAAAACCGGTAAACCCATCGTCTATACATCCGCAGATAGCGTGTTTCAAATTGCTGCGCATGAAACCTATTTTGGACTGGATAATTTATATGCGCTTTGTGAAAAAGCACGCATACTAGTGGATCCTTTAAAAATCGGCCGTGTCATCGCCCGGCCTTTTACCGGTGACCCTCATGCCTTTAAACGCACAGGCAATCGTCGCGACTACGCTACCCCACCGCCTGAGCCTACACTTTTAGATAAACTTTGTAACGCCGGTCGTGAAGTCATTGGAATCGGTAAAATCAGTGATATTTTCGCGCACCAAGGTATCACCCAAAACATTAAAGCCGATGGGAATTCGGCGCTGTTCGATGCCACAATTGCTGCGATGCACACTGCCCCTCCAGGCAGTTTAGTATTTACTAATTTTGTTGATTTTGATTCTGTTTATGGCCATCGCCGTGATACGTTGGGTTATGCGCGCGCGTTAGAAGTCTTTGATGCCCAATTACCAGAACTAGAAGCGATACTCCACCCGAATGATATGGTGGTGATAGCAGCGGATCATGGTTGCGACCCTACCTTGCCTGGCTCAGATCATACCCGCGAACATATTCCAGTTTTGGCCTTTGGGCCTCAGATCTCAGGACGGTTTATTGGACGTCGCGATACGTTTGCTGATATTGGACAAAGCATTGCGCACTATCTTCAGATTGAACCCTTGGCGTTTGGTAATTCGTTTATATCTATCCCCAACGATTCCTGATACACAGATAATGAGTCTCTCCCCCGCACGTGATATGTGGCCAGAAATTTCCTTAACCGTCGATGTCCCGCGCTTTTCGTGCGGAACATGGTAAAAGACCCGGGTCAAGGCGGATGTGCGTAGGTCTTGGACAGCTCCACCTTGAGATCAACTCAAGATATTGCATTAAAGTGACGCATGACTCAAGGTTGCTACCAAACCCGGGCCACGATAAATCAAACCTGTATAGACTTGTAATAACGTTGCCCCCGCCATTAGTTTTTGTTGCGCGGTCTCCAAGGAATCAATCCCTCCGACGCCCATGAGGGTTAATTGGTCACCCGCACATTGTTTTAACAACCCTAAACACTGCGTTGATCTTGACAACAACGGCTGCCCACTTAAACCCCCTACTTCATTCCCATTCGACAAGATATGCACAGCGTCACGTGAACAGGTGGTATTACTTACAATCACGCCATCAATGGCATACTGTACCATTACGTCAGTCATCTGTTTGAGCGTGTCATCGGTTTCGTCGGGAGATATTTTAATCAGCAGCGGGACATAACGCCCATGCTTATCCGCCAAGCGTAATTGAGCCTCTCGTAATTGTCGCACCAGCAGCGAAAAATAAGTGGCCTGTTGGAGCACACGTAAATCGGGCGTATTCGGCGATGAAATATTAATCGCGACATACGACGCACGCGCATAAACTCGCTGTAAACAATACACATAATCCTCTGCAGCAGCGGCTAACGAGGTATCCTTGCCTTTGCCAATATTGATGCCTAGCACTCCTTGGTAGTGCGAGCGATTCAAATTTTCTAATAGCACGTCAACACCAGGATTATTAAAACCCATACGATTAATCAACGCCTGCGCTTCTGGTAATCGAAACAAACGTGGCTTGGGGTTGCCTAGCTGCGGCTTGGGCGTTACCGTACCCACTTCAATAAAGGCGAACCCTAACTTCGCTAAAACGTCCAGATGCGCTCCTGATTTATCGAAACCAGCCGCTAAGCCAATTCGATGCGTAAAAGCAAGTCCGAGAGCCGATACAGGATGAGAGGCGGGTGCGACAAAGCAACTATTTGGAATATAGGCTAACATAGCCATAGACCAGGCGTGCGCACGTTCTGGATCTAATGCAAACAATAAAGGTTTGACCAGGGAATACATCGTTTTTTTCTCCTCTTATGCTATACTCGCGATATTCCCGACTATTTGCAAGTTTTGAAAATGATCTTTATTCGCAGGTTACCCCACATTTTGATGATACTGTTTGTATCCTACGCACAGGCCGCGAATATCAAAAAAATTGAAGAAGGATTATCCGATACCGTTATCACCACCAAAATTAAAACGCAATTTACCAAAAATAAAAACCTGAATCCACTCAAGATCTCTGTCACTACCAACCATGGCGTGGTCACCTTGAAGGGACATGCCAAAAACAAGATGGCATATGTTGATACCTTACGTATCGTTACGAATACCAAAGGCGTCCGCACGATTAACACGACAGAGTTTGATGTGAATGTGGTAAATTCTGCCTTCAAGGATACCTATATCACGGCCAAAGTAGAAACCGCTATTTTAAAATCGAAAGTATTAGACGATGAATCGATTCCTTTAGTCGGCATTAATGTCGCGACCGTGAATGGGATTGTCACAATAAGCGGCATAGTTCGACATGAAGCGGCCATGGCGGCGATCTTAAAACGTACTAATCATGTACACGGCGTAAAAAAAATCATTTCTCATTTGGAAGTTGTCAGCAATGAGCAGCGCATCGGTGATAAACACTAGGGCACGATAGGAGATAAAGGAATGAAGCCTACTGTTTTAGTTTTGAGTTGTGAACATGCCAGCAACACCGTCCCGGTGGCGTATCAACATTTATTTGCACATTCTCTCGAAACATTACAGTCACCCAAAGCGTATGACTTGGGCGCTATCGATATTGCGGCACACCTACAAAAAATATTAGCCTGCGATATGGTTCAATCAAACGTCACACGTTTATTGATTGATTGCGATCATAGCGAACATCATTCCAAATGTTTTTCGAAATTCACAAAAAAATCCAGCCCGGCTGAGAAAAAAAACTTAATTACGGCTTATTACCTGCCGTTTTATAATCAACTAGAGAACATAATAGATCAGTATATAGCCAACAATAAACAGGTATTACATGTTTCCATTCATACCTTTGCTCCGAGATCGCATGGACGCATCTTTCATAGTGGTATTGGCATTTTATATGACTCACATCGACATGGCGAAAAAGAAGTTGCACGTCTCGTTCATGGCTTACTTTTACAAGAAGCGATCCCATATAAAATACGTTTAAATTACCCTTTTTCAGGTGCTAAAGATTATGTGCTCAACCATTTTAGAAAAAAGCATGAACAAAAAGATTACTTAGGGATTAAAATAGATATTAATCAAGCATTAGTCATCCATCCATCCGACTTGACCAATATCCTACAAACATTCGATTGTTGCTTCAAAGAGTTGTTAGACTTGTTGTAAGCTGGCATTACGCTGAGGAGTAGATTTTTCGCGGTTCAGACTTCTAAATCCAACGAAAATATCGATGTTTTATCTAAGTCCTGATTGATAGACATTCTAGCATTTAGAACAGATCCCATAGATATTCAAAGCATGATCCGTTATTTTAAACTGTATGTTTTCAGCAATATGCTCTAAGCGAGATTCAATCATGTCATCTAGAAACTCTTCTACTCGACCGCATTTCAAACAAACCAAATGATCATGGTGCGCATGGGAACGAATTTCAAATACGGCGTGTCCGCCTTCAAAATTATGTTTATCAATCAATTTTGCCGCTTCAAATTGTGTTAACACGCGATAAACAGTTGCTAGGCTGATATACTCTCCGATATCAATCAGCGTTTTATACACATCTTCTGCACTCATATGCCTATCTTTAGATTGCTCAAGTAATTGCAATATCTTTAAACGGGGGAGCGTAATTTTCAACCCAGCTGATTTTAATTGTTTGCTTTCATCCACACTAATCCCTCAGATATTAAATAAATATTATTCAGGATTTAAGAGGCGCATGCTAGAATGCCCTTTCCAAACCCAAGCCATTACTATAAGGCAAAAAAATGCGAATGAAAACCGTTCTTATCTTAATTTGCGTTACTTTACCATTAACCCATTGTTTATCGTACGATTTTTCCAACAGAAAAATTCAACAAGGTACTATTTTATCCCCTGCGCGTATTGAACATCTAAAATTAGGGATGAGTAAAAACGATGCGGCTATTCTGGTGGGAACAAGCTTGGTCAGTCCTCTGTTTAGTTTAGACCGTTGGGATTATGCCTACAGTTGGCGCCTCGGTACTCATCAGGATCACATTCGCCATTTAAGCTTGTATTTTATGGAGGATCATTTGGTGAAGATAGAAAAAGACGTCAAGTAGACTGGTAACCTTGCTAAGGTTTTTTTTCATTCTTCACAGTCTTAATTTGGGCACGCATACGCCGCTTCTCTTTGGGGTCAATCAGCAGCGGTCGATAAAATTCAATTCTATCTCCTGGCTTAACCAGCGTATCTCGAGATACTACTTTTGAAAAAATCCCAATTGGAAAATCAAACAACTCGGGATAGTTCTCCAGTATTTTAGAATGATGAATCACATCGGCCACCGTCATTTGAGAACACCAGGGAACATAATAATAAATTGCCATGGCGTGTTCTGGAATATACACAATTTCAATAGACGTCATCATGATTGCTTACTCTCCATATACTTGAGCGGCGCGATCACAAAATGCATCGACTAAATTATCTGTCACTTGTTCGAAAATGGGCCCTAGCAACATGGAGAACATTCGACCCGCGAACTCAAATTCCAAATCAAACGATACCACACACCCTTCGGCAGATTCATCAAATCGCCAGAATCCTTCAAAATGCTTGAATGGACCATCCACTAAACGCATTTCAATCATTTTATTAGCTTGTAAGCGATTCCGTGTCGTAAACGATTTTTGCATGCCCGCAGCAGAAATTGATAACGTAGCTTCCACCTCATCTTCATCCCGGTGGCGAACTTCAGACGAAGAAAAATAAGGAAGAAACTCGGAATAATGCTCAACATCATTCACTAACCTATACATTTTTTCACACGAAAAAGGTACTGTGCGCGTTTTTTTAACTACCGTCATCGTATTTCCCCTTGCACTGCGGCTAAAGTGATGTGCTTCTTTAACCAGTGACCTATATCGTTCAACTCCTCCATAGAAATCGAATGCTCCATGCGGTATTCTTTCCAAGTCACTTGCGTAAATCCTCTGGCTTTCACAAAATCATAGCTCAATTTCGTCCAATTAGGAGATACAACCTGATCTAAGGATCCTGCTGCTATAAAAATAGGTAATGCCAGCTGGTCGCCTTGAGTACATTCGGCTTGCAAAGGCAAATAAGAGGACAACGCCAACACACCGCCTAATCGTTCTCGCGTGCGCATCGCCGTAAATAAGGCCATAGCACCCCCTTGAGAAAATCCTGCTAAATAAATCTGGTTTAGCGTAAAACCTTTGGCTACTTGTGCTGCAATAACTTCCGATATCATTTGCTCAGTCTGCAAAATTCCTTTTTTATCTTCTCTATCGTCTAAGGTCAATCCCGTAATATCGTACCAAGCACGCATCGTCATATGATTATTCAACGTAACAGGCCTTAGCGGCGCATCAACAAATACATGACGGATAGGCAGAACTGACTCTGGAAAAGCATTCGCCACACCCATCATATTAGTCGCATCTGCTCCCAAACCATGCAACCAAATCACACAAGCTTGCGCGGGCTGGTGCGATTCTTTAATATAGGTTTTTAACACAACGTTTTCCCGAGAAATACAAAGGCTGAGATTATCGCCAAAGGTTTAACAGATAGCAAGTTCTCACTGATTCAGTGACTGATGCAAGACGCCGAGATCGAGGCAGGGTTCATTCTTTAAACGCCTAAACCTGTCTCGGCGTTGTCCGCAGTTCTTTTAGACGTCGCAATGGTTGTTTTAAAAAAACCAGACAAAGCAAGCCCTATAGCCCCGGTGGCAACACTGGCACTCGCAGATAAAGCACAAGTCGAAATTTCTTGAGTGCTGAGCGCGCTGATAATAGGAACATAGGGTACACCCACGGTACAAGCCAAAACCAACAGTACCAATAAGCCGGCGAGAATCAATATACAAAAGGTCATGTCAATAATAAACATGATAGAGTCACCATTCAGAGGATCCTTCCATGATGAGGTGTTATGATTTAGTTTTTGAACCTTGCTGAAATCATACTGGTCATTTATCTGTTGGTAATCAATATCATTGTTTAATTTAAGTGGTCCGGGGCGCGGGTTGTTTGAATTAAAAACCATGCGACTCAAATGCGGTCTTATTGGACTTTGATCCCTATCAAAAAGTCGGCGAACTGGATCGTGTTCCAATGATTTACGAGAGATTGCCTCTTGACGCGCCTGACTCATAAAAGCCCCCATAATTTAAACTAATGATTATCCTATAAAAACCAGTTTAAGCGAACTACAAAGGCCTATTGCACTAAAATTTAAATATTTTTTGCTGCGGCTTTGACTGTTTTTTATAGGATTATATCTCTGTACGATACATTTTTTTATTCTAGACTTACGCAAAGACGCCAAGGTCGAAGCGTTTTGCGTAAGTCTTGATGCCCTGTTATACTGAGTTAAGGTCATCCCCTTCCCTTTTATGACTTATGCGAATACACCATTGCTTATTAGGCATGCTCCTGTTTATAAATTTATGCCATTGCGGTCAGCGTGGTCCTTTGTATCTCCCGGGCTCCGAACAACCGCCTAAGCAATGGTCTCAATCATGAGTCTTCATTTTACTAAAATGCATGGACTAGGAAATGACTTTATACTAATTGATGCCACACAACATACCTTCACGCCGACTGCGGCTCAGATTAAAGCTTGGAGTCGACGTGACACAGGGATTGGCTTTGATCAATGCCTGCTAGTTGAATCAAGTAACAACCCAGATATCGACTTTTTCTATCGTATTTTTAATGCAGATGGTCAAGAAGTAGGACAATGCGGTAATGGGGCGCGTTGCTTGGCCCGCTTTGTACAGCGTCTTGGCTTGACGACTAAAACTCAATTATGTATCCAAACCCATTCGACAAAGATGAGCTTAACGATCCATGCAGACGCAAGCGTAACGGTTGCTTTTCCTCCGCCTCAACAAGCACCCAATGCGATTCCTCTTGCAACTCAAACCGAGTCCGAATGGTATGCGCTACAACTCGCTGATCAGACTTATACCTTTCATGCTATCCAAGTAGGCAATCCGCATGCGGTCTTGTTGGTGGAGGATATCACACAAGCCCCGGTCGTCGCTCTAGGACAACAACTATCGGTTCATCCCTTTTTTCCGGAGCAGGCTAATATCGGTTTCATGCATATTCTTAATCCTGATCATATTCAATTACGGGTATATGAACGCGGATGTGGCGAAACACAAGCCTGTGGCTCGGGAGCCATTGCCGCCATGGCGGTCGGGCGTTTATTTCACAAACTGGCAGAGGAAGTCACGGTCAGTTTACCAGGTGGCGAGCTGCGCGTAACCTGGCCGACGCTGTCGCTACCGATTCGTTTACGAGGCCCCGCTTCTTTTGTATATGAAGGACAAATATTGGAGGATACACCATGCGTATCATCATTCTAGGTGCAGGACGCGTTGGGACATCATTGGCAAGTAATTTAGTCAAAGAAAATAATGATGTGATTTTAATTGATAAAAATGCTGCGCATTTAGAGAAAATTAAAAATCATCTCGATATTCAAACAATAACTGGACTCGCTACTAGCCCAACTGTACTGATCGAAGCCGGTATACAGAATACAGACCTCGTGATTGCTGTCACGGATTATGATGACACGAATATGATGGCCTGTTATATCGCACAACGTCTTTTCTCGGTTCCTAAAACCATCGCTAGAATTAAATCAGACGATTACTATACCTATCCCAAGCTCTTTTCCAAAGCTAATATCCCAATTAGTATCGTAATCAATCCAGAGCGCTTAATCACGGATTACATCATCCGAGTCATACAATATCCTGGTATTGCTGAACTGTTATATTTTTCAGACGATAAAACATGTTTGCTCACTATTGAAACAAAAAAAACGGATTGGTTGAATGGTAAAACCATCGCGGAACTTCAAGAGAAAATCAATAACATTAACACGTCTGTTGCCGCTATTTTCAGTAAAAAAAAATCTGTGCCCGTCCAAGATAACTATGTGCTTAGACCTAAAGATAAAATTCTCTTCATGGCTCAAGAACACGCTATTGATAAAATATTAGAAGCCGTCGACCATCACCAAAAACCGAATAAACGTATAATGCTTGGCGGAGGTGGTCGTATTGGCAGTAAGCTGTCACAAAGTATTCAAGACCAGTATAAAGTCAAACTCATTGAAAAAAATCCCTTAACTGCAGCCGCATTAGCCGATGAACTCAATAATGTGATTGTCTTAGAAGGCGATATTGCGGAACGTGAATTGTTATTACAAGAAAACATTCAAGACATGGATGTATTCTGCGCCATTACCAATGATGAGGAAACTAATGTCATGGCCTGTTTGCAGGCGAAATATTTAGGAACACGTTATACAATTGCTCTCGTCAATCGTGAAGGCTATACTGAGCTAGTTGACGAAAGCCCCATCGATTATGCGGTACTTCCACAAATCCAGACGATTGGTAATATATTAAGTAAACTCAAACGCGGCAATATGATCAAAGTCCATCGATTACAAGAGCAAGCAGCAGAAGCTATCGAGTTGGTCGTTGAGGGGACGTCTAAAACATCTGCCGTCGTTGGCAGATTTGTGAATGATATTGAATTTCCACCCCAATGTATCCTGCTTGGCGTCCTGCGAGGCACTACCTTGCATCTCAACATGGCCAAATTAAAAATTATGCCGAAAGATCATGTGATTTTATTGCTTTTAAACAAAAAATATATTCAGCAACTTGAGGCTTTATTTCAAGTCAACTTGGATTTTTTAAGCTAAGGAAGTTCTAAATAAATTATCCTGGAAAAAGCATGAAAAATGTTTAAATTTCCGTGCGATAGACTTTTTCAGGAGGCTTAAACTGCTTTTTCCAGGATAATTTAGCCATTGGAGGCGCATAATCATGCACTATAAAACTATTTTTCGCTACGTAGGATTGCTGCTACTGATGTTTAGTGTCAGCATGTTACCACCCATACTGATAACTATTATTTTTTCTGAACACATCTGGGCCCCGTTTGCCATTCCCTTTGCTTTAATTATTCTGATAGGAGGCAGTGCCTGGCTTAAGTTTAGACATGAGACACTTGTTTTAACCCTTCGCGAAGGATTTTTAATTGTTGTTTTCACCTGGATCGCTGTATGTTTTTTTGCATCTTTACCTTTTCTATTGTGTGAGCAAGTAAAGATCACCACTACAGATGCTGTCTTTGAAGCAGTCTCTGCAATTACCACAACAGGAGCAGAATGTTTTGATAATCTGAATCAATTACCCCGTACTATTTTATATTATCATCAACAATTACAAATGGTTGGCGGGATGGGAATCGTGGTATTAGCGGTAGCCATCTTCCCGATGTTGGGGATGGGCGGCTTGGAATTATTTCAAGTTGAAACATCTAATCCGATTAAAAACAACAAACTCACGCCGAGAATAACCCAAACAGCAAAAAGCTTGTGGATCATTTATTGTTTTTTGACCATTATGTGTGCAATATCGTATTGGTATGCAGGGATGGATTGGTTTCATGCCTTGGGTGAAAGTTTTGGAACCGTGTCTACAGGTGGCCTTTCAATGTATGATAACGGGTTTATCACTTATAATAGCCAATTCATTGAAGGCATCGCCATTGTGTTTATGCTGTTCAGTGCTGTAAGCTTTACCCTACATTATTTGGCTTTTCAACAACATAGCATCTCGGTTTATTGGAAAAGTGAAGAATTGCGTACCTTTCTCAAAATAGTCTTGGCGCTTTGTCTGCTTATCTTTGGATTATTAAAGATGGAAGGCTACCTTACCAAAACATCACTGAGCGCGTTAGATGTGGTATTCATCGTTATTTCTGTCATAAGTTCAACAGGAATTACCTTTCATTCTATCGACGATTGGCCCCTGTTTGCACCGATATTGATTATTCTTATCTCCATAATTGGCGGCTGCGCGGGCTCAACCACGGGAGGGATCAAAGTCTTACGTTTCTTACTTTTTCTTAAACATGGTAAACGTGAATTTATGCGTGAATTACATCCTCAAGCCGTTCTTACGGTTAAACTCGATCAAAAGAGCATAAGCGAATTGATTTTACAGTCCATTTTTGGTTTTGTGTTCATATTTTTTATAATATTTGCAATCTTTGTTTTATTATTTATGGCCTGTAACAATGATTTTATCACCTCTTTTTCATTAGCAGTTTCCGGCGTAGCTAATGCTTCTGGATCGGGAATAGGTGCTGTAAAGGATTCCTTTGCGCCTTTGAACGATCCGAGCAAATGGCTACTCGTCCTTGCCATGCTTACCGGTCGCTTAGAAATTTTCCCATTATTTATAATATTGACACGCGCGTTTTGGCAGAAGTAATGCCGGGCTCTAAGGAAAGCACAGGGCTTACGCAACCTTTTTAAAGCGGCAACTTCCAACGTTGATGCATCCACATCCATTGTTCAGGATGAGCTAATATAATTCGTTCCAAGGCTTGATTGTACGCTAAGGTATTTCGATAAATTGATTCTTGAGTAGTTTCAAACTCTTGCCACGCAATCGGATCATAAAAAGCCAGGACATGGTTGCCATTGGATAGCCGATAGCCCGCTGCCGGGATGACCGGCAATCCGGTATGGCGTGACAGACTTGCGAGCGAGCGATACGTGCCAGCTTTCTTGCCAAAAAACTCCACTGCGACCCCGTCTCGATTAACTAAAGATGCATGTTGGTCTAGTACAAAAATTACCGCATGATTCTGATCTAAAGCTTCTTTCACTTGCTGAAGGGCATGTTGCTTAGGAATCACATTCAAACCCGCGCGATAATAACGGCGAAATAAAAAGCGTTCGATAGATTTAAATCCTAGGGTTCTGCGGATAAAATGAAAATGTCCTTTGAATTGTTTAAAATTAAGAATACCACCAAGTGGCGCAAATTCCCAGCTCCCCATATGAGCGGCAACAACTAACACCCCTTTACCCACTTCTGCGACCGTTAATAAGCGTTCATGTCCTTCGACGTCAACGCGACTACATAAGGTTTTTTCTGACATAAATCGCAGTAGAATCGTTTCTTTGATGGACGTCATTAAGTGCGAATAAAACGCTTGTACTAAGTGCGTTTTCTGCGCAGACGTTAACCTATCGCCATACACTTGATCCATATTCGCCCTCACAATAGAACATCGATAAGGACAATAACGAAACACCCAACGCCCTGCACGCGTGATCCGCAACCCCGCGATTTGTGTTCCTAGATCAACGGCATTCACGTAACACCACACATGCATTCATACTCGCAAAACCTCGGTTTATGACTAACATATGCTGCCGGTCAGGATGCCATTCGCGGTGGGTTGCATTCATATTCAAAGCACTACACTCCGCTGCCAAACGTTGCAAATTTGCCACACCAGGTATGCAGCGCTCTTGCATAGCCTGTACACCCAGTACCGCATCTAAAATCCCAGAGGCACATAAGGTATGTCCCATTGACCATTTAAAGGCACTCACAGGAACAGGGGTATTGGCAAAAGCACCGATAATGGCTTTAGCTTCGGTCGTATCCGACTGGTAACTGCCATTCCCATGCGCTATCACCATACCTATATCCGTAGGGGATAATCGGCATTGCTGTAACGTGTCGGATAATAAATGTTGTAACGCTACGCCTTCTGGATCCACGGCAAACAAGCCTTGTGCTTCCGTTGCTGTCGCCCCGCCCACTACTTCGGCCCAACGCGCGCCATTGCGCGCTGTCACTGCTACTTCGCTTTCTAATATCACTGCCGAAGCACCTTCAGCTAAGATAGTACCATCGTGATCGACATCAAAAGGCTTTAAATCACGCGCAGACAGCAATCCTAATTTATCATAGTAATACATTGCTTGCGGATCCGTACCGATATCATAGCCAACCACGATCGCACGACTCGCTTGCCCTGAAGCAATTGCTTGGTAGGCTTCTAATAGCGCTTGCATGCCCGATACGGCATGATTGGTAATATTATGATTTACTCCTTTAAATCCGTAGGTAATCCCCAAATACGCGAGCACATTATTTGGCAAAATACGCAATAGCCACATCGGGTGTACTTCAGAAAACAACTGTTCGGCAAACGCACGCATATTCCCTTGGGATTTTGCGATCAAAGGTAAAAAATCATATTGCTGAAAAAATTTATTCCCGGGAGAACCCACATAAATCGCAGAGTCATGCTCAAAAGACGCTTTATCTTCTTCGCTCAATTGGGCATAGTACGCCGGCAATTGACTTTGTTCCATCGCCTGAACCCCTGCTGCAATCCCTATGACATCTTGGCGTGAAATGACTTTTATTAATTTTCGATCCGGTAGAATGCTTGAAGGGTTATAGGTTTGGAGCTCTCCTCCCAAACGATGAGACCAAGACGACAAATCCCATAACGTAACATCTTTCAAGCTTTGTTGACCGGCTAGTACTGCTTGCCAAGTGGATTGAGCACTTTCACCTGTAGCGGTCAAAGCACCTAAACCTGTAATAAACACCCGTTGTGCCACACCTATTCTCCAAACTCAGGATGCTTAAATAGCAAACAGCTATTTGAACCACCAAAACCAAATGAATTAGAAAGCACGGCTCTAACTGCTTGCTGCCGGGGTCCTTCTACCACGTAATCCAAATCACATTCGGGATCAGGATTGTGTAAATTAGCCGTCATCGGCACTTGTCCATGCGTAATCGCCAATACAGAGAAGGCCGCTTCTAAGGCGCCTGCGGCCGCAATCAAATGACCGGTTTGTGATTTGGTAGAACTAACAGGCATGCGATAAGCATGCTCACCAAACACAGATTTTATTGCATTGGTTTCACTTAAATCATTCATTTTTGTGGAAGTGCCATGTGCGTTAATGTAATCGACATCCGTTGGCGATAATCCAGCGTCGCGTAAAGCACCAAGAATCGCTTGCTTCGCACCCGAACCATCTGGCGGCGAATCGGTAATTCGATATGAACTCAATGTATTCCCTTCCCCTGCCAATTCTGCATAAATACGTGCACCACGTGCCTGGGCTCGCGACCATTCTTCCAATACCAAAAAAGCGGCACCCTCACCCAATACAAACCCTTGGCGTGTCGCATCAAAGGGTCGACTGGCACACACATCTTTATCGGTTGCCAACGCCCCTAACAAACAAAAACTGGATAATCCCAGGGGCGATATCATCGAATCAAATCCACCCGCTAACATAAAATCGGCATCCCCACGACGAATCACGCGCATCGCAAGCCCGAGGGC
Source organism: Legionellaceae bacterium (assembly GCA_947504795.1). Taxonomy (GTDB): domain Bacteria; phylum Pseudomonadota; class Gammaproteobacteria; order Legionellales; family Legionellaceae. The sequence continues at coordinate 1,461 of CANNJG010000009.1, read as the reverse complement.
TTGTCCACCCGAAGCACAGGCCGTATGCACAGCAGAAGCATAGCCTTTTAAGCCAAACTGTTGAATCAACAAGGCTAACCCGGTATTCGAGGTGGTTTTTGCAAAATCACTCAACTCACAAAATTCTCTAGATTTTGCCTGAAGCATTGCCCAATCAACGTCGCCATTCACAGCACATGTTTTCTGAAAACGCTCAAGACTTTCGTACTCTGAAGTCATCATTCCCGCGCCGGTAACAATCCCAAAACGCCTGCGTATCTCATCAGTAATCGTCATATCAGCATCTCGCATCGCCTGCAAAGCCGCTTCTAATGCAAACAATGTAATTTTAGACGCATAACGATTAGATTTGGTCAATAAAGCAGGATCCGGAACAAATCCCTTCACTTCTGCCGCCATCGTGGCTGGAAAACCACCCGCATCAAATTGCTGAATAGGTGCAATACCTGATTGCCGCGCAATTAATTGTTGCCAGGTTGTCGCAACATTCACGCCTAAGGGCGTGACCATGCCTATTCCTGTAATCGCAACCCGTCGTTTCATAGATAATCCTCGCTTATGCATCCAACACAATGTCTAAAACACAGACTCGCTTTCCCGCAACTTCCGAACGAAAATGCAACACCATCGCTTCTTCAGTTTGGGATTTCACTGATACCTGGGTATGCACTTCATCGCCTGGTTGCACAAAATCATTCATCTTAATGCGTTGCAAAGCACGGATACGATACGTTGATAAACCCGCACGGGCCAAAAATGTTTGTGCCAATTGCATTTTGCACTCTAGTAAAACGGTCAGTGGTAAAACAGGTTTATACGGAAAATGATCAGGAAAATAGGGTGACGCACGCGTAATCTGCTTCACCGCATCCATGCGCACACCCGGTTCGTCAAGTGTAATTGCGTCAAAACACAAAGACACAGGACGATTTGTCGTGGGTAAGGGGGTTTGGACAACCGTTTGGGGTAAGGGCCAATCCCCAGGTCGATTAATTTCAGCAAATTGACGTCGCACTAACGCGGAATCAATAAATTCATCCATCGGTAACATGGGGCCCAATGCGCCTTCCAGGCTAAAAATCAGGGTGTCACCGACATGCACATGGCCATGATAGCGGACAGACTCATCATCTTGCCGGTCAATCCAGGATTCTAAGGCTAGGGTATCACCCACATAAGCGCTATGATGCAGTGTTGCACGCTCAACAACCCCTGCTACAGGCCGTTTTTGAAAATCACAATTGGCCATCACTTCCCATGCAGTTAACTGGCCTAATGTTTCGCCAATGATGCTTGGCATGAAACAGAATTGACCCTCTGTATCCGCAGTAACATAGATATCGTCCTGCGTAATCCGTTTGATACCGCGCGCCGACCCAGCAGAGGATGACAATTGTAAAATTCTATCAACAAATAAAAAGCGCATTTAAGCCGGTTGTTCTATCAAAGACTGCTCAGACT
>CANNJG010000008.1 GCA_947504795.1 Legionellaceae bacterium | reverse complement strand
GAACTGGGGGCGAGTTTATTCGAACTAAAACTTGGAATCTTAAGCCCGGCCACAATTTCTTGGTGTTTGGTGCCACTCATGAGCGCTACCAACATGCGGTTGGTTTGCCTAACATTACGCGCAACTTCTGAAATACCACTTTTATGCCGATCTAATTCTTCGAGAACAACCATGGGTAAATAAATGTCATGCTCTTGAAAATGATAGATGGCTGTGGGATCATGCATCAGTATGTTGGTATCTAGGACAAATAACTTACGTTCCTTGTTGGTCATGATGTCTTCCTGATTTTTGACGGCCTTAGTGTATGATACCCCACGCAGTATGTATACTGTCAACAGACCCTATTGGGATTTATATTGATGCATAAAAATGAGAGTTCTGTGATTGTTGCGAATAAAAAAGCTCGGTTTGAGTATTTTATTGAGGAAGAGTTCGAAGCTGGGATGGTGCTGCAAGGGTGGGAAGTTAAAAGCTTACGTGCGGGGAGAGTCAATCTGACCGATGGGCATGTTATTGTGAAACGCGGCGAAGCCTTTTTATTGGGCGCGCAAATTCAACCGTTGCCGACCGCATCACTGTGTTCGCAACCGGACGCATCCCGCACGCGTAAATTATTACTGAATCGGCGACAATTGAATCAATTGATTGGCCGTGTGGAGCGACAAGGGTATACTTTGATCCCCTTATCGCTTTATTGGAAAAAGAATAATGTCAAAATGCAGTTGGCGTTGGTAAAAGGTAAGAAAACCCATGATAAACGCGATACAATAAAAGATCGTGACTGGCAGCGAGATCGTGCTAGGATCATGAAAAAAGGTTAGGAGATACTATGTGTGGCATTATGGGGGCAGTATCCAGACGGGATATTAGCCGAGTACTTTTAGAAGGGTTACGTCGATTAGAATACCGAGGGTATGATTCCGCTGGTATTGCGGTTATTGGCCCAGAGCACTCTCTTCATCTTATTCGTACCGAAGGCAAAGTTCAGGTTTTAACCGAGGCATTAAACAAAGAGACGTTTGGCGGCTGCACCGGCATTGCACACACGCGGTGGGCGACGCATGGGCGCCCCTCCGAGCGCAATGCGCATCCTCACGTGTCTTATGATGAAGTGGCCATTGTGCATAATGGCATTATTGAAAATCATGATCATTTACGTCAATATTTAAGAGATCTCCATTATCAATTTACGTCTGAAACAGACAGTGAGGTTGCCGCGCATTTGATTCATTATCACTACCAAGAAACCAAGGATCTGCTTCAAGCCGTCCAACGTTCTGCAGATCAAATGGTGGGTGCTTTTGCCCTGGGCGTCGTGCATAAATCCCATCCCGATGAAATGGTGGCCATACGCAAAGGCAGTCCATTGGTTTTAGGATTAGGGACCGACGAGAATTTTATGGCATCGGATCCTTTGGCGTTGCGTTCTTTTGCACAACAAGTCGTCTTTTTAGAAGAAGGGGATAGTGCACGTATCACCTTGAGTGATGTGGGTATTTTTGATGACAAACGTCAAGTGGCTAAACGTCCGATAGAACGTTTAAACGAAGATTGTTTCGCAGTGAGCAAAGACCCGTATCGGCATTTTATGTTGAAAGAAATCTTTGAACAAGGTGTGGTGATTGCCGATACTTTGGCCGGTCGTTTGTCGAGTTTAGAGGTATTAAGGGCTAGTTTTGGGGAAGTATCCCTTGCCTTATTGCACCGCACAAAACGCCTGCATATCGTCGCATGCGGTACGAGTTATCATGCGGGATTGATTGCTAAATTTTGGTTTGAGTCGTTAGCTGGATTGCCTACGCAAGTCGAGATCGCGAGTGAGTATCGTTATCGCGATGTGGTGGTAGAGGGCGACACATTATTCTTGACTATTTCACAATCAGGAGAAACAGCAGATACCTTGGCGGCTTTAATTAAAGCTAAAACCTTGGGATATTTAGGGACGTTTGCCATTTGTAATGTCGCTAGTTCGACCTTGGTGCGTGAATCAGAGGCTGCATTTTTAACCCGTGCTGGGGTTGAGATTGGTGTTGCTTCTACCAAAGCGTTTACCACGCAATTAGTCACGTTACTGATGATGGCGACGATATTATGTAAAGATGAGCGCGCCAAACAAGTATTTGCTGAATTACAGCGCTTACCTACGAGTTGTGAGCGAGCCTTGCGCCTGAATGTGGACATTGAACAACTTGCCCATCAATTTGTGAATAAAACCAATACGCTGTTTTTAGGTCGTGGCGTGCAATTTCCAGTCGCGCTTGAAGGGGCACTGAAATTGAAAGAGGTCTCCTATATTCATGCCGAAGCCTATCCTGCCGGCGAATTGAAGCATGGTCCTCTTGCGCTGGTTGATAAAACCATGCCGGTGGTCGTGATTGCGCCGAATGATGAGTTGTTGGACAAATTAAAGTCGAACTTGCACGAAGTCAGTGCTCGGGGTGGGCAGTTGTTCGTGTTTATGGATGAGGGTGAAGCGTGGTCTGCGCAGCACGCAACGATGATTCCTGTCCCGTCTTGTGGCAAATGGATTGCGCCTATTATCTATACGATTCCTTTGCAGTTGTTAGCGTATCATGTTGCCGTTGCAAAAGGGACCGATGTGGATCAACCTAGAAATTTGGCGAAATCAGTGACTGTTGAATAGAACAGATACTCTCAATTTACAAAGGAGTCTTAATGCTTGAAGATGTGATGCCGATCGCACAGATTATTGGCAATGAGCTGCGTGTTGACCCTCAGCGTGTTGTCGCGGCGATTCGGTTACTAGATGAAGAGGCTTCTGTGCCTTTTATTGCGCGATACCGTAAAGAAATGACCCAAAGTTTAAATGATACCGAGCTTCGACATATTGCGTATCGATTAGGGTATATCCGAGACCTGAATGAACGTCGCGCGGTGATTATTGCCAGTATTCAAGAACAAGATCAACTCACGCCTTCTTTAGAACAAGCCCTTCAAGAGGCGACGACCAAAACTCGTTTGGAAGATTTATATCTACCTTTTCGACCCAAGCGTCGGACTAAGGCACATCTCGCCAAAGAGGCGGGATTAGGGCCTTTGGCGGACAGGTTATATCGGCAAGCGGCTTTAGATCCTGCAGTAGAAGCAGCTGCTTTTATTAACCCTGAATCGGGTATGGATACGCCAGAGACGGTCTTAGAAGGCGCCCGTCAAATCTTAATGGAGCGTTTTGCAGAAGATCCCGACCTTTTGGCTGCGTTGCGCGAGTATCTTTGGCAAAATGGCGTGTTAAGCGCTAAAGCTGTGAGCAAAAATAGCGATAAAAAATATGCGGATTATGCCAATTTTGCAGAACTGATTCGTAAAATTAAGTCTCATCGTGCCCTGGCTTTGTTTCGAGGGCGGCGTGAGCAAGCGTTACAATTGGTGCTTAGCGTCCCGAACCAACTGGATGTGGGTGAAGATACGATCCGACGTTATTTTCAAATCGATGCAGCGCAAGCATCGCAGTGGCTTATCGAAACTGCGCGATTAACTTGGACCACTAAATTAGCCGCTAAACTTGAATTGGATCTGTTTAATCGGCTGCGCGAAAAGGCAGATGAAGACGCCATTACTGTATTTGCGAATAATTTGCGAGATTTGTTGCTAGCCGCGCCCGCAGGTGCGAGGGTGATTATGGGGTTAGATCCTGGGATCCGCACAGGCGTTAAAGTGGCCGTGGTCGATGAGACGGGTAAATTATTGGATTATGATACCGTGTTTCCGTTACCGCCTAAATCAGCTTGGGAAGAAGCGATTGCGGCGTTAGCAAAGTTGGCAGCGAAGTATCGGGTGAATTTAATCAGCATTGGTAATGGAACCGGTTCACGTGAGACAGAGCGTTTAGTCGCAGAGTTGATGACTCGGTATCCCGATCTGGGACTAACCAAAATGTTAGTCTCAGAGGCGGGCGCTTCTGTGTACTCAGCATCGCAATTAGCCGCAGATGAGTTTTCAGAACTAGATGTCTCGCTTCGCGGCGCGGTGTCCATTGCGCGACGCTTACAAGATCCGTTAGCCGAGTTGGTAAAGATTGAGCCTAAATCGATTGGTGTGGGTCAATATCAACACGATGTGAATCAGGCACGTTTGGCGCGCAGTCTTGACGGTGTGGTTGAAGTGTGTGTGAATGCGGTGGGTGTTGATGTGAATCGCGCATCTTGGACCTTATTGGCGCATGTGGCAGGCTTATCTGAAGCGGTGGCGAAACAAATCGTGCAGTATCGTGAAGAGCATGGTGCGTTTGCCTGTCGAGATGCGCTAAAAAATGTGCCGCGAATCGGCGACAAAAGGTTCCAACAAGCGATTGGATTTTTACGCGTACGCGATGGTCTTCATCCGCTCGATGCATCGGGTATCCATCCTGAATCGTACCCTATCGTTGAACGAATGGCACAGGACTTAGGTCTCGAAGTCACCGCACTATTGGGTCGCAAGGATACGCTCCATGCCCTGGATCCGAGCCGCTATGTTGATGACCAGACGGGACTACCGACGATCCAAGATATTTTACTCGAATTAGAAAAGCCAGGACGGGATCCACGACCGCAATTTAAGACGGTTTGTTTTAAAGAAGGCGTCGATAGTATCGATACGCTGGACGTGGGTATGGTGTTAGAGGGTGTGGTCTCCAACGTGACCCATTTTGGTGTATTTGTAGATATTGGCGTGCATCAAGACGGATTAGTTCATATTTCAGCGATGACGGATCGGTTTATTAGTGATCCACGTGAACTGGTAAAAGCGGGTGATATTATCACCGTCAAAGTGACGGAAGTGGATAAAGAGCGCCAAAGAATTGGGTTAACAATGAAATTACAAGATGAGTCGGCATCCAGGCTAATTCCTAAAAAGCCAACGCATCTCAAAACCGCCCCCACCCTCAAAAACTTAAAAAAAGCGCGATCTCAACCACGCGCGTCTACGCAATGTCCAGCTCCTGTGGTATCGAAACCATTGCTTAACACGGCTATGGCAGATGCCTTATCTAAACTCAAGGGTGAAATAAAATTATGACGAGTCCAAAAGGAGCGCTTGCTATTCAAACATTGGCCATGCCTACGACGACGAATCCTAGTGGTGATATTTTTGGGGGGTGGATTTTATCACAGATGGATTTATCAGCAGGTATTTTAGCAAAACGGATATCCAAAGGTCGTGCTGCGACCATCGCCGTTGATGGTATGTCATTTCTTAAACCTGTGCATGTGGGTAATTTGGTGAGTTGTTACGTGACTTTGATGAAACAAGGGCAAACCTCGATGACGATCGCAGTGGAGGTTTGGTCAGAAGATTTAAGCGCAGCTATCCGGCACAAGGTCACAGAGGGTGTGTTTGTGTTTGTTGCAATTGATGAGCATGGTGTCAAAAGAAAAATTCCTACATGAAAAAATTAAATCAATGGATTACGACAATTGCTGGATTTATTCAACAAGATAAAGACATTGATCCCGAGTGTTACGCCTATTTTATTGCAAATCCAGAAAGCGCTATCCAAGTGATTGATATCTTCGCCAGCTTGAATGAGAAACGTGTAGATGCCAATCCGTCTCGCTATACCGCCTGCCTTTTTGTATTGGACATTTGTGTGGCTAAATTACAAACTTCTTATGAGTCTGGCTCCAAACTAGCTGATAAATTATTGCAGCAATTAATGGCGCATTTAGCCCTTGCAATTGATCAAAAGAAGCATTCACTCAGTTTTTGGTTACCCATTTTGAATGCATTCTATGAAGTTCATGTGGATTTATCCAGTCAATTAAAAGACGCGTATCTGACTTTAGCCAATCAAGAATCAGATGAGGTTCCCGAGGATGATGTGACCCATTTAACCTCTATTCGTGATTTAATCGAAGAATTAGCCGACTTATCTGCGTTTGATATCGCAGAGAATTTTTTTGCACAGAGTTATGCCATGCCTCCTGATTTTTTTATAGATTTGGTTTTGGATTTGTACCACATTGAGGCGGGGCATGATATTGCGTTATTAACCTTATTACATCCCAATCCTGAAGTGCGTGAGATTGTGGTTGCAACCCTTGATTCTTTGATGGATACGATTACTTTAAGTTCCATTTCCTTATCACGATTACAAATGATTCAGCATTGGTATCCTGCTGAATATTATGCTCAATTTAATTATTGGATCACATTGCAACGTAAAAAAGGTGTCGTGTTTCATCGGGGCAAACCCGCCGATATTGTTCATCTTAAAGCCAGTGAAATTGATGGCGGGGGTGCGCAAGGGATCTTTATTCATATTCGCAAAAAGCGTAAAAATCGTTTGTGTGGGCTGTTGTTAAAATATGGGGTGGGGATTAAAGATGCTTGGACCACACCGGTGATTCCAGCCGTTGATGTTAAGCGTTATTATCGAGAAACCTTTGATGGTTCAGTGAAGCTGCGCTCGACGACGATCGACTATTTGGCGCTATTGACCAATCATTTTCTGGCCGTAACTTTGGAGAATGGCGCAATGCCTGATTTGCATTTCTTAGAAATTCAAGAAGAATTAGGATTGCACTTTTTACCGCAACGCATAGACATAGCCGATAGTATGCAACACATTGGGGTGCATATCAGTCCGGTTACCACGCAAGTGATTCATCAATCCTTGCAACGGTCTAAACACTGGTTTAAGACAAAACCTTTTGTAGATTCTTGGTTTGCTGAAAATGCGACGATTGATAAATTGGTGACTCAATGCTCTGGGTTTGCTGATGGGATAAAAGTATGCGAGTTGGATAAAGCTCTGGCATTGGTTTTCGTGGAATTTGAACAGCATCGAGTGCAATGGCTATTTCATTTTTTATGGGTAACGTTATGGTTGCAAGCCGGGGCTCGCGCAAGAGAATCAATGTGGCAAGATAGTTTTTTTATCGCACATATAATCGAATCCGGAGAACCTTTGAAGTCGATTCCTTTAATGGAAGAGATTGGTCGACGCTCCGTATTAAATAGCATCGATACGATGCAGGATAGGCGAACACATTTGAGTTGACGCATGGTGTTGTAATCTTCCTGTGAAGAGTGAGCCGTAACTGCTCTTAATCGGTGTCCACCCTGCACGGAGGCATTGCCTCATTTTCTAAAGAGTGATTGACCTTCTAAAAACCCTTCTGTTAGACTGCTGATCGTTTTAAATAAAGGCTTTGGGTCTGATGAATATACTGATCGTGCGGATTGGCCGTATGGGCGATATGGTGATGATATTACCTGCGATTCAAGCGATTCGTGAACGCCACCCCGAGGCGACGTTGTATGCGCTGACTAGTCGTGATGGGATGCGTGTGTTGCCCTTCGCCGGCATTGACTCCGAGCACATGTGCGACTATCGCGGGCAATGGTGGTTTCGACTCGCAGAAACGCTGAAGGTTAAACGCTGGGTTGCAGCGCATCATTTTGACGAAATCTATTGTTTTGAAATGAAACAGCGAACGGTGGGCTGGCTGCCCCACTCGGCGCAGGTCCTACAATCGCAGGCATCAATACAGCATTATGCTGATAGGTGTTTACAACTGGTGCTTCGACAGCGAACTTTGGCACTTATTCCCCAACCATATTTGCCCTTACCCGTGACCCAAGAAGATGTCGTGCTCCGCGCGTATGGCGTGACCCCCCATACGATAGTAATCGGGTTTCATCCTACCTACAGTGGTTTTGGAAAGTGGGGGAAGCAAAATCAGCATAAACATCGACTTTGGCCAGAATCTTCGTTTGCGGCGTTGGCTTTGCAGTTAACTGCACATGCACGACAGCAAGGGCTTGATTTAAAAATTGTGATGAGTTTACTGCCGGATGAACAAGCATTCGGACAACGCTTGGTAGCCAGGAGTCAAGGGAGTATTGTCGTGTTGCCTGGGACGCCCGAATTTAAAGCGTATTTGGCTTATTTACAGCGACTCAATGTATTAGTGGTTTCTAATACCGGCGTACTGCATTTGGCCGCCGCGCTGAATACCCCGGTTGTTGCCCTCTTTTCTCGGCATAATCCGGAGGATTGTGGGCCTTATATGGCTAAAGGTCGTTATGTTGTGTTGCGCGCTGAAGCGATGGAGAATCCTGAGCTTGGATTAGAGGCGATCAGCGTCGATAACGTGTTATCCGCAACCCTTAGGTTATTGAAGGAGACGTCGCATGGTTAAGCACACACGTTTTGCTTGGCTGCGGTCAGACAAGATATTACATGCTGCTTTGTTTGCCTTATTATTTTTTATTCCTTTAAGCTCGAGCTTAAAGAGTATTGCTTTGGTGATCAGTGTTGTTGTTCTTCTGGTGCAAAAATGGAATCGACACAGCATGAAAAGTATACGTCAACAGCCTTGGGTGTGGTGGATGTGCGGGCTATTGTTTTGGGTCATTATCAGTTGTTTATGGAGTCCAGCCCTGTGGAATGAACAAGGTTTTGTGGTGGAAAAATATACCAAGCTGGTGTGGATGCCGTTGTTAATGTTGGGGTTTACGCATCCAAAAACGCGATATATTGGATTACATGTTTTTGTTGCCGCGATGCTTATTACCGTTTTTGTCTCATTTGTTATGGCGATAGGCTGGATTCATACCAATTTGCCTGCGGGCAGTGTGTTTCGCAATCATATTATTACTGGGCATATGCTGGCTTTTGCAAGTTATGTCGTGGGGTATTACGCGATTAAAGATAAGCAGTGGCGTTGGGCTTACATCCTTGCCTTTCTCTTATTGAGTTATGAGATTTTATTTGTTAGTCAGGGTCGCACGGGATATATCATGTATGCGATTACGATGGGGTTACTGACGTTTCAAGTATTCAAACGTTGGCAGCTTTTCGTCGCCGTGGTTGTCCTTGGGTTGTCTGGGTTATTGGTATTTCATACGAGCGCGATTATGCAAGCGAGTGTGGATAGGATTTATAAAGATCTCCACGGCTTGCATCATGGCGATGCTAATACGTCGCTGGGATTTAGAATGCAATTTCATACATTTGCTCATACGCTTTTTAAGGAGCGTCCGTTTATAGGCAATGGCTCTGGGGCATTAACCTATTATTTTGATGAACGCCAGCCCGTTCCTGCATGGGGGAAACAATTGCGTGAACCCCACAATCAATATTGGTTGATTGCCGCGGAATATGGCGTTGTTGGGTTGGTATTATATTTCGGTTGGTTAGTGGCATTGATCCTTGCGAGTTGGCGTTTGCAGGCAATGAAACCTTTTGCTTTCGCCTTGTTGATTCCGTTTATCGTCGGTAGTTTTACAGATTCACTGATATTTTACTCTGGATGTGGTTATTTTTTCTTAACGTTGATGGCCTTGTGTTTGGGGGAATTTGATGTCTTACCCAGATGTACCCATAACATGAATGGCACGATAGGCTTTCGAACGCATGCAAAAAAAGGGGAATGCGCCCTATAGCTTTTAGAGCCTGCCTATGTTAGTATGGCCATCGAGTGTGTGAAATGTATTTCAAATACAAGTGTCCAACACACTGAAGGTTAATGACAACCGCTAGTGAAGTAATTTTCCTGGATAATCAAAATCATCTATTTAATAATCAAATCAAGTGAGACCTATGAATCTTAGTGAACTAAAGCAATTGCCTATTGCCGATCTCGTTAATATCGCGCAAGACATGGGGGTTGAGAATGTTTCTCATATGCGTAAACAAGACATTATTTTCGCGATTTTAAAAACGCATGCTTTAAAAGGTGAAGATATTTACGGTAATGGCACGGTGCAAATTATTGCTGAAGGTGGATTTGCGTTTTTGCGCTCATCGGATGCCTCTTATTTGGCCGGTCCGGATGATATTTATGTATCCCCAAGTCAAATTCGCCGCTTTGGATTGCGTACCGGAGATACCATTTCTGGAAAGATTCGACCGCCTAAAGACAGTGAGCGTTATTTTGCGTTATTGAAAGTGGATGAAATTAATTACGATACCCCTGAAAATACGAAACGTAAGATCTTATTTGAAAACTTAACCCCTTTATTTGCTTCTGAGCGCTTGGTCATGGAGCAAGGAAATGGGAGTACCCAGGATTTAACGGCACGCGTAGTCGATTTGTGTGCTCCTTTTGGTCGGGGTCAACGGGGTTTAATTGTGGCGCCTCCGAAAGCAGGTAAGACACTGATGCTGCAAAATATTGCGCATTCTATTGAAAAAAATTATCCCGATATTTTTCTGATTGTATTATTAATTGATGAGCGCCCAGAAGAAGTGACCGAAATGCAACGTTCGGTTAAAGGGGAAGTTGTGGCGTCTACGTTTGATGAACCCGCGACGCGTCACGTTCAAGTGGCAGAAATGGTTATCGAAAAAGCGAAGCGCTTGGTCGAACACAAGCGCGATGTGGTGATTTTATTGGATTCGATTACGCGTTTGGCGCGTGCGTATAATACGGTGATCCCTTCGTCTGGAAAGGTGTTAACTGGGGGGGTGGATGCGAATGCGCTTCAGAGACCTAAACGTTTATACGGTGCTGCCAGAAATATTGAAGAAGGCGGTAGCTTAACCATTATTGCGACAGCGATGGTGGATACCGGTTCTAAAATGGATGAAGTTATTTACGAAGAATTCAAAGGTACTGGGAATATGGAGATTCATTTGAGTCGAAATATTTCTGAGCGTCGCGTGTTTCCTGCTATCAATATTAATCGTTCAGGGACTCGTCGTGAAGATTTGTTACTCAGCCCAGAAGATCTACATCGCACCTGGATATTACGTAAAATACTCCAGTCTATGGACGAGTGTGATGCGATTGAATTTTTGATCGAACGCATGAAAAACCATAAAACCAATGCTGAGTTTTTTGATGCGATGAAGCGCCAAGAATAAGACAGGGCTCGATGATTTACACCGATCTGCGTGACTTTATTGCTCAGTTAGAAGACCAACAACACCTGAAGCGGGTTGCGTATCCTGTTTCGCCGAATTTGGAGATGACGGTTGTTTCGGATCGGGTGTTACGCGCAGCAGGACCGGCCTTGTTATTTACCCATCCTAAGGGTTATGACGTCCCGGTCTTAACCAATTTATTTGGTACGGTGGAACGGGTTGCGTTAGGCATGGGTGAGACATCTATTGCTGCCTTGCGCGACATTGGCCTATTGCTCTCGGCGTTAAAAGAGCCAGAACCGCCCACCGGTTTCAAAGATGCTTTTCAAAAATTACCCCTTCTCAAACAAGCCATGAATATGGCGCCTAAATATGTGACACGTGCGCTTTGCCAAAGCGTTGTCTTCGAAGGCGATGACGTCGATTTGACTCTGTTGCCTATTCAGACGTGCTGGCCGGGGGATGTTGCCCCTTTGATTACTTGGGGGTTGGTCACGACAAAAGGGCCTGGGCATCCGCGCGAGAATATGGGCGTGTATCGCCAACAAGTCTTATCTAAAAATAAATTAATTATGCGCTGGTTGTCACATAGAGGGGGCGCGTTGGATTATAAAGCCTGGCAAGTCGCATATCCTGGAGAGCGTTTCCCGATTACTGTGACGTTGGGGGCGGATCCGGCAACAATTTTAGCGGCGGTGACTCCGGTGCCGGATACATTGTCGGAATATGCATTTGCGGGACTATTGCGGGGTAAACGTTCCCATTTAGTACGTGCACTGGGATCGGACTTGCATGTCCCCGCTCATGCAGAAATTATTTTAGAAGGCTACCTTGAGCCGGGATTAGTCGCACCAGAAGGCCCTTTTGGGGATCATACTGGGTATTACAATGAAGTTGAATCTTTTCCGATTTTTACGGTAGAGCGTATGACCCAGCGCGAACGACCGATTTATCATAGTACGTATACGGGAAGACCACCGGATGAACCTGCCATTTTAGGCATGGCGTTGAACGAAGTATTTATTCCACTCTTGCAAAAACAATTTCCAGAAATCGTCGATTTTTATCTACCGCCGGAGGGGTGCTCTTATCGCTTAGCCGTAGTGACGATTAAGAAGCAATACCCAGGGCACGCAAAACGTGTGATGATGGCGGTGTGGTCTTATTTACGCCAGTTTATGTATACCAAATTTGTGATTGTGTGTGACGACGATATTAATGCGCGCCATTGGCCCGATGTGATCTGGGCCATGACCACCCGGATGGATCCAAGCCGTGATACGGTGACGATAGAGAACACCCCGATTGATTATTTGGACTTTGCCTCGCCCGTCTCTGGGTTGGGATCCAAAATGGGCTTAGATGCAACCCACAAATGGCCGAGTGAAACGCAACGCGAATGGGGTAAGCCTATTCAACGTGACGCGTTGATCGAGCAACAAGTGGATGGGTATTGGTCTGCGTTGGGGTTGTCATGACACAGCAAGTGACAGCGACCGTTGTGGCGGTTAAACGCTTAAATCAAACTGTTTGGCAATATGTATTGCAGCCAGATCGGTGGGTGGCGTATCACGCCGGTCAGTATTTACAAATACACGGTCCTGAAGGCGATAATTTTTTTTCAATTGCCAATGCGCCGCTGGGCGCGCAAACCTATGAGCTCCATATTCGCCCTCCTAGAGATGAGCATAAACAAGCCGTTTTGCACGCACAACTCGCTTTGCATCAACGCGTGTCGATATCGCTCCCGTTGGGACGCTGTGACATCACCCACTTGCAACCGCAAAAACCAATTGTATTTATAGCCGCAGGGACAGGGTTTGCACCGATTCAAGCCATGATCGAACATCATTTGGCAGAGGCCCAACCGCGACGATTTGAGGTGTTTTGGAGTGTACATACCCCAGAAGACTTTTACCTGAGTGAACAGCTTGATGATTGGCAACAGCAGAACCCTGATTTATATTACTGTGCGCACGTGACGCAAAGGGATCGATCGTCGTTAATATCCCAAGTTTTATCGCGACATCCCAATGATATTCAAGCCTGGCAAATGGTCATGGCGGGTCCTTTTGATTTAATGTTTCTGCTTCGTGATGCGCTAGTTTGTGCAGGGGTTGCGCCAGATGCGATTTTTTCGGATGCGTTTGAATTTTAAGTCGGTTAGGCGTTGACTTAAAAACTTATACGTAAAGGCGTTTATATTCTACTGCAAATGCAACCAATGAACATAGATTCTGCCCATAAAGTAGGTGCTTCGCGCTATTATTATTTTACCGAAGCGGTGAAAAAATCATCATCAGAATTATCCATATTAAGCTTTTGTTGTTTTAGTCTTTCAAAGACGCCAATAATTGCTGTCTGCAATGGATTATTTGGGATTTTGGGATCAAAAGTTATGTTTTGATTAAAATCTGCATGAGGGTTGTCAAGATATAATCCTAAGGAAGCTTGGATCATTTCTGCTTTGGCGTCGATATCCATTGAATCCTCAATTAATGCACGATGAACCTGCGTACTGTTTTTTTCAGCGGTGAGTAAGGGGTGTTCTTGATAGTCACAAAGTTGAGCAGGGGTTTTTTTTCCTGTGTTGCTTTTTATAATCATATAGCTTTTATCGGTTTTATCGGTGTATATTGTTCCGGCCTTTTCGAGATACGCATGAATATCGTTGATTCTTCGTTGAGTTGGCCGAGATGGTAGAGATGAATCATCAGTATTCTCTGTGTCAGAATAGGATAGTTCATCATCCAATCGAGGGAACAATCTACTTGTACCCATATTTGGGAGTCGGGTAACCTTAAATGGTTTGCTATCATCTGAATTGATCATTTTCCCATGCTCCTATCGACTTAATGGTATCTACATCCGCGAAGATACCGTCCGTTTTGTTGAATGAGATATTGTTCTAGTTGCGGATTGGTGATCTCATTAGGTTGTTCATCTTTAACAAGTAAAGGCTCTTCGACGTAGGTTTGTTGATTGGAATTATCAACGAGTAAGCGGTACCAAGGATGTCTGGTGGTGAAGGTATGTTGATTGGCAAGGGGGTTATAACGACCCGATGCCTGAAATTGAGGATCTACATCAATGACGACCGCTCGATAGCCTTGATGTTGATGCACGACAATATCACCGATATTAAATTTTGCTAATTTGCTGGCTTGTAAGCGCTGCATATTGTGTTCTTCTATAAAAATGAAATAATGGTTACTTGTTTAGATTATCGGTCGCGAATTAAGAAACTTTAATTAATCCCGGGATTAAGCGTGAGCATGCGCCAGCCTTGCTGAGCATTGATTATGCACTTAGGGTGAACCCAAACGAGGTATCATGATGGAAACGTTGTATCAAGTATTAGGATTGGTTGGTGCTGGTGTGATTGTTTGGTACTTATACCGCGTTATTAAATCGCGCCCGGATCAATTTAGTCGCGACAAAATCAGTCAGAGTTTGCGCAGCATGGGTATTTTAGCTGTCTTGCTCATCCTATTCGTTACTTTTTTAGTCTTTTTGGTTCGGCATTCATGATAACATCTGTGCGGAAAGGGTCTGCTCAATTACGGACCTGACATCCTGGTTTCTACCGTAAACGCGCTGTCTTTTTTTGAGTTAAATTCGTCTCTTATTGTTGCGTATTGTTGGATAACAGCGTTTTGTACGGAATTTTTTGGGTCACGTGGCTTAATGGACAGTTCAGCGGGTAGTTCTTCGGTTGAGCCTTCGACCGGGGGGATGCCTAAAGCGCTTAAAATCATGGTTGCTTTATTGTTGTCAGAGATGGGCGCGTTTAAAAATGCTTGATGTACTTCTGTGCCGACTTCGTTGTCTGTAAGACGGTTTTGCTTGAGGGGGGGGCACTAAGGTTTGATGTGTCTTTTTGGACCATTTTCATTTCCCTTGTATTATTTTCTGAAAATGAAATAATTAGCGGGTGACCTAATGATACCGGTTTGTTATGAAAATACTTAAATATGGATGGTTAGGCGTTTTAGTAGTTGGGGTTTGCATGGCAAAAACGAGTGAGATAGTTTTGATTGTCGATCCGCGGGTTTTGGCTATTCCGGTCCGACATAGTGAGGAGCGGTTGGTGGACTTTAAACAACAATCTATCCTTGCTTACGGACCTTCGCCGGAGATTCCAGACAACCAGGATTATACGTATGTTCGCCAAACTGTTTATGATAAGTTAGTTGTCGCCAACCGCCATTTACCAAAGGGGTATCACTTTTGTCTCTACGAAGGGTATCGAAGCCTAGCCTTACAAAAATTGATTTTTGATAAACAATTTTTAACAGTCCAACAACGCCATCCGGATTGGTCTCAATCGCAAGTTTTTCAGGAAACTATTAAGTTGGTGTCGCCGGTTGTGAATTTAGATGGTAGCGCCAACACGCCTCCGCATGCCATGGGGAGTGCGATTGATGTGTATTTATTGAATGATAAGGGTCAGGTTGTTGATATGGGGATCCATCCTAAAGATTGGATGACTGATGCTGGTGGGGTCTTGTCGATGACGCATTCCACGGCAATTTCTAAAGACGCCCAAGCACATCGCCGCCTGATGTCGGAGGCGTTGGCCAGAGAAGGGTTTGTGAATTATCCGACGGAATATTGGCATTGGTCCTATGGTGATCGCTATTGGGCCTATGTGAAAGGTGAAGCGCAAACGATTTATGATGCGGTGCACGTGCCTTAGTCATAGGTTAACGCTCTTATGTTTAATTGGACTGGGGACAAAGCGGATTGACCTCTCAATGGCTTCTGATTAAAATTATTCATAATGTGTTTGTTTTACTCGACTCTTCTTTAACCACAGCTTCTGCGATTTTGGTTTTTTTGGATGCGGAATTAGACTTTTCTTGAGTTATTAACGTGCGTTTTTTTGTCGGTTTTGACGTAAAGAAGTCGGATATGGGTTTTTCAACGAGGGGTTCTGGGTCTTTGGAAAAAATTTCAACCCTAACTCCCTCTAATTGTTGTAAATATTTGCGCATAAGGGGATAAACTTTATTCCATGCGAGCTTTCCAAGCCCACAGCCTAATGCCGGAAATGCGATGGATTGTATATCCCACTCTTTAGCATGTTCGACGAAATATTGGAGTCCTTGTTCAATATCAGTCAGCTTTGAACGGTCTTTCCAATGGTTTTTTGTTGGAAAATTCAAAATCCAAGGCGTGCTTTTTTTATATAGATACGGCTGGCCCATGAGGATTTCTTCGCGCTTACACCGTTGTTTGTAGTCTTCATGCATCTCTGGGAATTCATCTCTATAAAAAGCGGCTAAGCCTGCGCCCATAATCCCCTTACAGTTGATTGGGTTGACCCAGACTTGAATGTTATTCGGTTCAAATTTATTGCTTTGGACATAGCGTATCGTTGTGTTTTTGGGGGTTGATACACTGGATTTGTTTCCTGCCATGATAGTTATTTCCTTATGAAGCGTGAGAGTTTCGGGACTTTTTACTAGAGGCGGCCATCATCAATGTGAAAGGATTAGTAGGGGCGACCGATTCACGCAGGCGTTTTGGAAGCGGTTTAAACAACCGTAACTGCTGGATAGACGTGTCACACAGAAACAAAGACTTATTCACCTCAACGGGGATAATCCCCCCTGTTCTCGCTATTATGTCTTGTTTTAAACGTTCATTCGGCACAAAAATACCGTTGATGTAACGAGACAGGATGAAATCTAATACCAATACCTCAAATTGTCGAGTTCTTTTGAATGCTTTTTGAGTTGATTCATCCGCTTTTATGTCACCGGTCTTGAAAAATAGGCTTCGAATGGCTTCAAAGTCCGAGGGTGGTAATGTCCAATCAGAAGGCTTAAAGGTTTTTGCATTGGCGCAAGCGGCGTTCATGTTGGTGATGAGGGTGCCAGAAATATCTAATATATCACTGCTGATGCGCAAGACACATAGATCGAGATCCGGTTTTGCCAATCTCACAGCAACCATCATGGCGTTGAACGGTTGCGGGTAGAGATTTACGTAATCATGTAAGGGGCGGGTATCTTGGTTGTAGGGAGAGCGGATAGTTTTTTTTCTTCTTAAGTCTTGTACCTCTGGATTGGAGATATCAAGCTCAGGCTTCAGAAGCTTCAATTGGTACGCACGATTGTGCGATAGTATGCCAATTTTCAGAATGCTTTCGATATTATCGACAGGGGCAGTATAGTAAACCTCTTTGATTTTATTGTGGGTTACCGATTTTTGGCCGGGTAAGGGCGCTTTTAATGGAGAAAACATAGTCACTATTATTATTATTTTGTCACTAAGTTTCGGATTATAGATCTATGTTTTATAAAAATCCATATATTTATGATCAAAAAATACCACTCCATCATTTTTTTAAACAAATTAAAAAGTAGAGGGTAACGTATGAGTAAATTTTAGGCTGGATCCCGTGCATAAAGCACGGGACGTAGGCAGTGGCGGTGACTTTAGCGTTTTTTGAAAACATTCAGCGATACACGCCAGAATTAGATTCTTGACTGACAAGTCATTTTTGGTTTTTAAATGCTGATGAATAGCGGACGGACTGCCTCGTTCTACCTACTACGCTACTTCCCGCTGCGTGTCAGCGGGATCCAGCCTCTTATCAGCATCGCTGGATCCCTCAGGCACAAAGCACGGGACGTAGGCATCTAAATAATTCTCAAAACTGATTCGCATTGAGTATACCTTCAAAATTGATGCAAAACGCCGCGACGAAATGGGGTTAAATCACTATTCCAGCTTCTTCTTTGCGTAGTGTCAGGATTTCATAACCTGTTTTAGTGACTAAAATGGTGTGTTCCCACTGTGCAGACAGTTTGCGGTCTTTGGTGATTGCGATATCCCAACCGTCTTTATTCAAATGTTTGATCTCAGGTCGACCTTGATTGATCATGGGTTCAATCGTAAACGTCATGCCTTCTTCCAGGATTGGGCCGGTCCCGGCAGTCCCATAGTGCGTAATTTGTGGCTCTTCATGCATGCGCTGGCCGATACCATGACCACAGTATTCGCGGACAACTGAGTAGTTGTGAGCCTGCGCATGGGTTTGAATCGCATGACCAATATCGCCCACGGTGGCCTTGGGACGCACCACTGCAATGCCTTTATATAAACATTCCTGTGTGACGTCGACTAAGCGTTTTGCATGCGACGCTACTTCGCCGATACAAAACATTTTGCTGCTATCGCCGTAATATCCTTCATAGATTACGGTGATGTCGACATTGACAATATCGCCCCTTTTTAAGGGTTGTTTTGTGGAGGGCATCCCATGGCAAATGACATGATTGAGGGACGTGTTGACACTATAAGGATAGCCATATTGCCCCTTACTCCCAGGAACCGCATGCAGCGTATGACGGATATAGTCTTCACAAAATATATCGATATCCATGGTCGTAATGCCCGGTTCAATCATGTTGGTAATCGCTTCTAAGGTTTGCGCAGTCAGTCGACCGGCGATACGCATTTTTTCAATTTCTTCAGGAGTTTTGATGGAAATCATAGATACCTCTAGCCAGTGCCATGGCGGCGGCGATAGTTTTCGAGAAAACGCGCAATCTTTTGAATGGCGTGGGTTAAGTCATCTGCGTGAGGCAAGAACACCACGCGGATATGATCTGGGCTCGGCCAATTAAATCCAGTGCCTTGTACCACTAACACTTGCTCTTCAGCCAGTAATTCATAAACGAAGTCGCGGTCATCGGTTATAGGATACATTTTAGGATCTAACCGCGGGAATAGATATAAGGCCGCCTTGGGTTTGACGCAGCTGACACCAGGAATCGCGGTTAATAAATCATACGCGAGTTCGCGTTGATTCCATAATCGACCACCCGGTTTGACTAAATCATCGATGCTTTGAAATCCGCCCAATGCGGTTTGAATCGCGTATTGCGCAGGGACATTAGAACATAAGCGCATTGAAGCGAGCATGTCCAAGCCCGCGATATAATCCTTAGCATGACTTTTTTCACCCGAAACCACCATCCATCCAGCACGGTAGCCACATGAACGATAGTTTTTAGATAAGCCATTAAACGTGATGGTTAACACATCTTCGGATAAAGACGCCAACGGAGTATGCTGCGCACCGTCATAAAGAGTTTTGTTGTAAATTTCATCTGCAAAAACAATCAATTGATGTTGGCGCGCGACTTCAAGAATATCCCTAAGGAGTGCGTCGGAGTACAACGCCCCTGTGGGGTTGTTCGGATTAATCACCACGATAGCACGGGTGTTGGGCGTAATTTTTCCCCGAATATCATCGATGTCAGGCATCCAATCAGCCTGCTCGTCACACAAATAGTGCACAGGTCGACCACCTGATAAGCTCACGGCAGCGGTCCATAACGGATAATCTGGGGCAGGAATTAACACTTCGTCGCCGTTATTGAGGAGCGCGTTCATGCTCATCACGATTAATTCAGAGGCGCCATTGCCCAAATAGATATCGTCAATCCCAACACCTACAACATTTTGCTCCTGCATATAATGCATAACAGCTTTACGCGGCGCAAATAATCCTTTGGAATCACTATAAGCCGCGGCCGATTGCATATTGAAGATCATGTCTTGTACAATTTCAGTGGGAGGATCAAACCCAAATACCCCAAGATTGCCAATATTCAGCTTAATGATTTTCTGCCCAGCCTCTTCCATTTGTTTGGCTTTTTCTAGCACTGGACCGCGGATGTCGTAACAAACATCCTTTAGCCTGTTTGATTTTTGAATTGTCTGCACAATTAATATTCCTTTTTAGCTGAATGATTGTAACGTAAATTTATGGAAAATGCATTAAGTGTAATAGAATGGAAAGTAACGGACCTTATATTTTGTAGCCAGGAGTGCCAATGACCGCGCCAACGATTTATCTCAAAGCCTATCAGCCCCCTGCTTTTACGGTCTTAACCGTCAATCTCACGTTTGAATTGTATGAGGATCATGCGTTGGTTCATAACCAAATGCATTTAAAGCGTCAGCACCCAGGTGCGTTACAGCTCCACGGAGAATCGTTGGTGTTGGTCTCGATCCATCAGGATAATCAACGCTTATCTGCAGAACACTATCATTCGGATGTTGACACGTTAGTTCTAAACACCGCGTTGGACGAATTGAGATTAACCATCGTCACCCGCATATATCCCCGCAACAATACCGAATTGTCCGGGTTATATTGTTCGAATAACCTGTTTTGTACTCAATGTGAAGCAGAAGGGTTTCGGCGCATCACCTATTATCTGGATCGCCCTGATGTATTAGCCGTGTACACCACGAAAATTATTGCAGACAAAGCGCGTTATCCTATTTTGTTATCGAATGGTAATTTGCAAGATTCGGGCCTGGCGGAAGAGGGGCGGCATTGGGCCGTATGGCAGGATCCGTATCCCAAACCGTCGTATTTATTTGCGTTAGTTGCCGGTGATTTAGCCTGTATCGAAGATGAGTTTATCACCTGCACGCAGGTTAAAGTATCGCTACGCCTGTATGTTGAGCCCGGAAATGAGGATCAGTGCGGGCACGCGTTGGCGTCATTGAAGCGGGCGATGCAATGGGATGAAGAACGCTATGGGCGGATCTATGATTTATCCGTATACATGATCGTAGCGGTGAGCGACTTCAATATGGGTGCTATGGAAAATAAAGGCTTGAATATTTTTAATTCTAAATTTATTTTAGCGCGCCCTGATACCGCGACCGATGAGGATTATGCCAAAATTGAATCGGTTGTGGCACATGAGTATTTTCATAATTGGACGGGTAATCGTGTGACCTGTCGAGATTGGTTTCAATTGAGCTTGAAAGAAGGCCTCACGGTTTTTCGCGACCAAGAATTTTCGCGAGATATGCATTCTCGGGATGTGAACCGAATTTTAGACGTTAAATTGCTGCGCACAATTCAGTTTCCAGAAGATGCGGGCTGTATGGCTCATCCGGTGCGGCCTGAATCGTATCAAGAGATTTCTAATTTTTATACTCCAACGGTTTATGAAAAAGGCGCTGAAGTTATCCGTATGCAATATTTATTGTTAGGCGCAGAAGGCTTTAGGCGTGGGACGGATTTATATTTTGAGCGGCATGATGGGACTGCGGTGACGATTGATGATTTTGTTGCGGCAATGGAAGATGCGAATGGAGTCGATCTCAGCCAATTTAAGCGCTGGTATACTCAAGCGGGGACGCCGGTTGTTGCGGTCAAGTCGACGTATCAGGAGGGCCGTTTGTCGTTAACGTTCAACCAATCGTGTCCGCCTACGTCAGCAACCCCCCAGCCGTTGCCTTTTTATATCCCAATCCAGATGGCATTATTTACTTCCGATGGACAACGGCTGAAACACGCGCCGTCGTTGGTTGTGTTACAACAGAAAGAAGAAGTGATCGAGATTTCCGGATTGTCTTCCAAACCGTTGGTGTCTTTGTTACGGGAATGTTCAGCACCCGTTAGGATCATCAGTGATGTGACCTTGGATGAGCAATTAGGGTTGATGCGCTATGAAACCGATGGGTTTGCCAAATGGGACGCGGCGCAGCAACTGATGCGAACCGCGGTGACCTTTTATTATCGCGGAGATCCCGCATCGTGTACCACCTACGCGACTCAGATTATTGACGTTTTGAATGAGTTGTTGAGGCATGAGCAGCTGGACCCTGCGTTATGTGCTGAGTTATTAACCCCGCCTAGCTTCGAGGATATGGCGTCAGGTATTCCTGAAGTGGATGTGGATGGTTTAGAGGATGCGCGTTTGGTTTTTGTGCGATTTCTGAGTGACGGATTATATCCCAATCTGCAGCGCCTGTATGTCGAGAGCGCCCTACGAATCGAGCAGGTTGAACAAAGCATGACATATGGATGGCGTCAATTACGCATGCGTTGTTTACGTTTAATGTTGCATGCCAATGAGTCAGCAACCTTGCCCTTGTGCCGGACGTTGATGTCTGCAGAGACCATGACGGAGCAATTATCAGGATTTGAGGGATTAGCGCATAGTTGCGACAAAGCCGCACGGCACGAAGCATGTGTCGAATTTTATCAACGCTGGGCAAAGGATGAATTGGTGTTGGATAAATGGTTTAGAGTTCAAGCAACTGCGGATCGCCCTGATGCCCTGACTGAGGTGCGACACTTGTTAGAACATCCTGCTTTTCACAATCATAATCCCAATAGGGTTCGAGCGCTCATTGGCAGTTTTGTACAAGGTAATCCGCGACAATTTCATGCATTATCCGGAGAAGGGTATCAATTTTTAACGGAGCAATTACTGATATTAGATGCTATCAATGCACAAATGGCGGCGCGTCTCGCTGTGCCTTATACCCGTTGGCAACGATTGGACAAGCGACGTCAAAGCCTTATTCAAAAAGAATTACACTATTTGGCTGCGCAGTCGATATCTAAAGATTTAGCGGAATTGGTGAATAAATCGGTTTCTATGGATCACAATGCTTGAGACACACCCTAGGATTTAGGCTTTAAAAAACTCGGTAATCATATCGGCTGCTTGCATGGTATCGTCGTATCCCAATTGGATTAATTCTTTGGTAAACGTTGGTTCAAATAATAAAAAGCTTAGCAGCTCCCCGGATTGTGTTCCTAAGAGATTCAACATGACTTTGAGAAGTTTGGGTAAGACGTGGTAATCTGTCTGGGCAACCTTAGAAATGCTGATACTTGGGCGCATGTGTAAGGTTTCCACGTATCGCCACGGATAGTTGCGTTTTTTCCATCGCGACATGGTTAAGATGACGTCATTCATGCGATTCACTAACTCAATATCACGATCTAAGTTATCGACAAACAATCCATTCAGCAAGGATCCTAATACATGCGCAAAACCAATATCTTTTGCCTTGAGGTTTTCCACATCGTCTGCTGTGAGCAAGTGACGGGTACTGATGACAAAAATTTTATCTGCTTTAAACCGCAGTGCGCCGCGCAACGGGGATAAGAGTCCAATGGATCCATCGCCATAATGCGCTTTATTGATTAATTTTGGGGGAAAGAAAAACGGGATCGCGCTAGATGCGAGGATATGTTCTAAACCAAGCTCTGTTTTGTTGCTGATGTGCCTAGTGTAGTGCCAATCGTTAAATGCAGATTGTTGTTCATAAAAAGAAATAGTCTTTTGTGACTCGTAACAATGCGTAATAATTTCAAACGTTTCAACCAGGCCTTTAGCAATATTTTCGTTAAT
>CANNJG010000007.1 GCA_947504795.1 Legionellaceae bacterium | reverse complement strand
GTGATTTTTGCAATTATTATAGGTATTGTGTTGCTCACCGCGAGCGTTACAGGATACTTAATACACCAACTGCAACGGCAGTCGACACCCGCTTTAACGCATTCAGATACCTTGCGTTTAATCGGCTCAGGGATCTTAGCGTTTATGTCCGATACCCTGGGGGTTGGGAGTTTTGCGGTTAATATTGCTTTAGCAAAAATATTGGGTACCTTCGAAGACGAAGAGCTTCCAGCCATGTGTAACATTGTTCAATTGATTCCCGGCGCGATTGAATCGTTATTTTTCATGAAATACGTAGCCGTCGATTTAACCACGTTAGCCGTCTTGATACTCGGAACGTGCATCGGGGGCTTGTTGGGTGGCCGAATTGTTTCGCGTTTGAGTAAACAAGCGATTCGCCTAGCGATGATCCTTTGCTTCTCTTTCATTATTATTTTGTTGGTGAGTAATCAATATCATTTATTGCCCGTAGGCGGAGATGCCATGGCTTTATATTCCTGGAAACTTGCCATTGGTTTTTTGAGCTTGATTGTTTGTGGTGCGCTGACTTCTGTAGGGGTTGGCTTATTTGCGATGGTGCAGGGCGTCTTGTTTTTGTTATCGATGTCACCGTTGGTCGCTTTTCCGATTATGATGGCCGCTGGGGCAATGCAACAACCGTTAACCGCGGTTATGTTCTTGCGCCAATCCAAGAATTTGCCGCTTAAACGAATGCTGATATTGAGCTTAGGTGGGTGTGTTGGTGTACTGTTGACGTTGCCTGTTTTTAATTACATTACGCTATCGTGGTTACATAATTTACTTATTTTTATTTTATGTTTTAACCTCGTTGCGATGAGTCGTGCCTTTCTTCTAGCACGTGGTGCAGACATG
Organism: Legionellaceae bacterium; assembly: GCA_947504795.1. Taxonomy (GTDB): domain Bacteria; phylum Pseudomonadota; class Gammaproteobacteria; order Legionellales; family Legionellaceae. The sequence goes on along the minus strand of CANNJG010000007.1, from coordinate 22,655 downwards.
GATGTTCTTATAGAGAGTTAAGCTGTGGACGATAGTGACGATAATAATCTCTCCAAATCTCAAAAAAAACGTGATGCAGCGGCATTACAGGCTTTGGGTAAACAATTAATTGACTTAGACGAAGCCGTACTAGATACGTTGCCGTTAACCGAGGGTTTGCGCCAAGCGCTTCAAGGAGCGAAGCGCATAAAAAGCCATGGGGCGACGCGACGTCAAATGCAACTGATTGGAAAATTGATGCGCTCGGCGGATCATGATGCCATACGCGCTGCGTTTGCAGCCCTGCAAGCCGACGATGCGGCGCAAACGGCAGAATTTCATGTTGCTGAATTATGGCGAGATAATTTACTGGAAGGCGGAGCAGAAGCTTTGAGCACGTTTATCGATACGTTTCAGCCGGAAGATATTCAATATTTGCGTCAACTCATTAAAAAAGCCTGCAACGCTTCGGTTGACATACAACAGAAGACGGCGCGCAGAAAGTTGTTCCGCTATATTAGGCTTTACGTATGACCTTTTCTATTTTAGTAACGTGCCCCAAAGGACTCGAATATCTTCTAGAAGAAGAATTGATAGCGTTAGGGTTAACCCAGAGCAAGGTTAGCCCCCAAGGGGTCTATGGTACGGCAACATTGTCTCTGATTTATCAGATTAGCCTATGGTCACGTATCGCCAATCGTGTGCTGCTTATCTTGTTACAGGCGGTGGCTGTACCCGACCCCAAAGTACTGCATGCCGCGTGTTATCAATTACCTTGGCAGACGTACTTTCAATTGCCTACGCGGTTAGCCATTCGTTTTCAAGGTACCTCTCCGAATATTCGCTCGACGATGTTTGGTGCGCAGGTGATTAAGGATGCTATCGTTGATTATTGTCGCGCCGAAGGGTTAGAGCGCCCTATGATTGATCGCGAACATCCTCACGTATGTTTGCGTGCGTATTTACACAAAGATCAGTTGATGCTGTGTCTAGACTTGGTCGGGTATAGTTTGCATCAACGTGGCTATCGTCTGGCCGCGGGCGATGCACCTTTAAAAGAAAATGTTGCTGCTGCTTTGTTAAAACGAGCCAAATGGTGTGAGGATCTCCCCGCTTTATATGATCCATTTTGTGGTTCGGGGACGATAGTGATTGAAGCGGCTATGATGGCGGCGCGGATGGCACCTGGCTTGTTGCGCGAGGATCAGGCTTTCTCCTACTGGCTTGCTCATGACGCAGATGAGTGGGCGCGTTGCAGAGCGCATGCACGCCAACAACAAGTGACACCTCAAGCACGGTTTTATGGTAAGGATGTGGATCCAAAGATGATTGCCATTGCACAAGAGAATGCCTCACGTGCTGGGGTTGCGGCTTATATTCAGTGGGAAGTGCAAGATGTGGCAGCGTGTTCAGCCCCTTCACCCTCGGGATTATTGATTGGGAATCCCCCCTACGGAGAACGCTTGAGTGACGTTGAAGCCCTCACGTTGTTGTATCAAACCTTGGGTGAGCGGTTACATCAGTCATTTTCAGGTTGGCAGGCGGCAATAATGACGGCAAGCCAGGACTTAGCCAAAGCCATTGGATTGCGCGCTCACAAGCACTATAAGATTTATAATGGTCCGTTGGTCTGCCAGCTGTATTGTATGCAGATCGATGCCAATAATTCTTTGCGCTCTGCACGCCTGACGCGTTCAGCGGGTGCTGATATGTTGGCAAACCGGTTACGTAAAAACAAAGCGCATTTGCAGAAGTGGGCAAAGCGTCAAGGAGTCGAGTGTTATCGCCTCTACGATGCGGATTTACCCGAGTATGCTTTTGCTATCGATATCTATCCGGATTATGCGGTATTGCAAGAGTATGCGCCCCCCTCTTCCATCCCAGGTCATGTGGCAGAACAACGCCGGTATGATGTTATCAGTGTGGTGCCTGAGGTGCTACACATTCCATCAGCACAGGTAATTGTCAAGCAACGGATGCGCCAACGTGGTGAGCAGCAATATGAAAAACTAGCGGTGCAACGTCAATTTTTAACCGTCACCGAAGGGAAAGCCCAGTTATTAGTGAATTTGTGGGATTATTTAGATACCGGATTATTTTTGGATCACCGCTTATTGCGGTTGCGGTTTGCTCAGCTAACGCCAGGCACACGCTTTTTAAATTGCTTTTGTTATACGGGTTCGGCAAGTGTTCATGCGGCGTTGGCCGGAGCAATTACGACCAATGTAGACTTGTCGCATACCTATTTAGCCTGGGCTGAAGATAATTATCGTTTAAATAGATTGGATGTTACCCGTCATCAATTTGTACAGTATGATTGCTTGGAATGGTTGAAGCATACGCGTGATACCTTTGATGTGATTTTTCTAGATCCGCCGAGTTTTTCTAACTCCAAACGTATGGCCGGCGTTTTAGATATTGCACGCGATCATGCTGCTTTAATTCAGGATGCGATGCGCTTATTGAGTCCTAAAGGCGTGCTTTATTTCTCGACAAACTTGCGTCATTTTAAACTAGATAAAGTGCTTTTCGATGCGTTTGCTGTCGAAGACATATCTGATAAAACGATTGATATAGATTATAAAAATAATCCTCAGATTCATCGTTGCTATAAAATTCAATCGATTCTCGTCGATTGAATTTTATAGGACTGACCTCAATCTGTCTCGATCACGCCGTTGTGCTGCAAGTTGTGGTGGCATGATAATTAAGGCGGCCCCCTTTACCGTAATAGTTGCTGTGGTCTCAAGCAGTCGATTACAAAAACTATTCATGAGTTGCTTACCGTCGTAACAGAACCTTTGAATATCACAAGTTCCCGGAGATTTAGCCATAAACCCACAATAATCACCCACCTGTCCCTTGAGTGTCACGTCTTCATTTTCTGCCCAGCGTAAGGATTGCTGCTCACTGTGAAGTGTCATCGGTCTGGTGCTGCGATATTCTGTCTCTAGTGCGAGTTTATTGGCCTCATGGAGATCGTCACGTCCAAATGAAGCACAAACAATACTGATGTCTGTAGCGCCGTGTGCATCGCAATAACGAATAGCTTTGACTAGATCGGTTTGTGATTGATCTTTCGTTGGGACAATGGTGACACCATGAAGACCTTGGTAAGGTTTATCCGTGATCGACATGGTGTCGAAATCGTGAAGGATCCCCCAATACTCTTGGGTGATCGGATCGATGGAATCAAAATCGCCTAAAATAATCTGTGGCGCAATATCCATGGCTATCAATTTGTCAGCGGCACCATCCAAAGCAATAATAATACGATTTTGGATGGCTTCTAGAATAACGTGTTGGGTTGCAAACGGTCCGTTTGCAATTAGGACATAAGCACTCAAATATTACCTTCAATGAAGGCGATCAGCTGTGATTTTGAAAGCAGCCCCATTTTCATCGCTTCTACTTGGCCATTTTTGTATAGAATTAAAGTTGGGATGCTCATCACGCCAAATTTTGAAGGGGTTTCTGGATTTTCATCAATATTAATTTTTGCAAAACCAATCTGCTCATGATGAGAGGCCGCTACTTCTTCAAAAATAGGCCCTAACGCACGACAAGGACCACACCATTCCGCCCAAAAATCGACTAAAACGGGTTTATTAGCACTTATTACATCTTGTTCAAAACTGGTGTCTGTTACGACTTTAATATGCGCACTCATGGCGTATCCTCTTATAGACCAAAATGGGGTAATTTATCCAGAGTCTGTTGACCATTCTTCTTCGGAAGCCTTACGTCTCGCGATGTCAAAATTTGAGGGCCAACCGCTCTCAGAAAAATCAGAAAAAATCGTTAAATGTTAGTGAAGTAGGCCCTAACTAAATTTTATAGGATTATAGAATAGAAGCCAGAACTTCACAATGGTCTTATGTGGACATGTCAAACCAAAATGAAAATGTCCTCTTTTGTTAAAGTTAAAACCAGCTTTCTCCGCCTGCCTGCTGGCAATCCAGAAGATGGCGAAATTAGAACCAGCATTATCCAATTTATGGATTTGCGTTATGAGGACATTATCATTTTGGGGCGACATAATCTTACGTGGACACAATTTTCTGGTAAAAACATACGTTTACCCGTATGATCGATATTTTTTTAGCACGCTTAATAGTCTATGTTTAGTGATTACATTAACGCTATTCCCCAATATTTGCTTCCTAAACAAGCGCTGAATCGTTTCGCGCAATTCATGGCAAATTTACGCGTCCCCTGGATTAAAAATTATCTAATTCAAAATTTTGTGAAGGATTATCAAGTCGATATGCGTGAGGCATTAGAGCCAGATCCCCTTCAATATGGTTCATTCAATGATTTTTTTATTCGCCAGTTAAATCCGGGTGCACGAGTGATTGCGCATGCGGATGTTGTTTCCCCAGTCGATGGGAGTATCAGCGAGATTGGTTATTTGACGGACGGACGTTTATTACAGGCAAAGGGGCGGTATTATTCGGTCATGTCGCTGTTGGCTTCTGACGAGATGCCCTATTCACATTTTCAGCAAGGGTGTTTTGCCACGTTGTACTTATCACCCAAAGATTACCATCGGGTACACATGCCGATTGATGGGGTATTGCAAGAGACGATTTATGTTCCAGGAACTTTATTTTCGGTGCAGCCAAAAACGGTACGTGTTGTTCCTAATTTATTTGCCAGAAATGAACGGTTAGTGACACTTTTTTCAACGTCGTTGGGACCCATGGTCATGGTTCTGGTTGGGGCGGCTATTGTCGGAACTATTGGTACGGTCTGGGAGGGAGACGTTATTCGATCATCGGTTATCCAACGCACGGTCTACGCCAATGAGCAAAAATCGGGATTAGTTATCGCAAAAGGCAGCGAAATGGGGTATTTCAAACTCGGGTCCACCGTGATCGTTTTATTTTCTGACCGCCACGCCATGCAGTGGTTAACTCATTTTGCTGCCGGAGCATCTATCCAGCTTGGACAGGCGTTAGGATCTGCCAGCAACTAAACCGAGGCCTCTGAAGAGGCCATTACTTTATAACCACCTTGTGAGCGGAAGAAAGCATAGATAGCACCCAATAGAATGACGACGAGTCCCGCATACCAAGATAACGTATAGAACGCTTGATTGACCCCCTGGGTCATTGATAATTGTGTCATTCTTGGCACAAAAAACATATAAGATAAATAGCCACCTCCGTTCATCAGTGCCATGCCAAAACTACCCGATAGCGGGTAGCGGTCGATCGCGATGGTAATAAACGACGGCCAGTACCAAGCATTACTGAAAGAGAATAACCCCAGACCAATCAAATCAGCAGTTATACTGATATTCTGAGCCAATATAAATAAGCCGATGCAGGATATAATAGCGGCAATACCTAACAGTCCCGGAGGGGATATCCAGCGTGTGAAAAAACTGCATGAGAGTCGTAATACGGCCTGAATGCCACAGTAAAATAAAATAAAATGTACCTGGGATACATGTAGTTTATTATTATACAGATCGACAAACAATGTTCTAGGGCTATGTTCGATAGTGCTGGTAAAAGCCATGCAAAAAAAGAGGAGTACAAATCCTGGGCGAAGAGTGAAACGAATTTTAGAGCTCAAGCGAATAGGATGATCCGATGCACGTTTAGGGAGAGGTATTATCAATGCTAACATTAAATATAAACAAGGAAATACAAACATCATATAAACATTAGTGGTCAAAGGCACCTGATTTTTGCCCACATACCATTCTAGAAAACAGACGAGCATAATCATCAACGGCCAGTTAGTGTGCAAATAATGCATGATGTTAATTTTGCTGCGATCGGGATGGTGAAATGCAAGTGTCACTAAGGGATGAATAATTGCAAAAATACCGCCTTCTCCGATACCCATTAATAACATACTGACAATACAATTGTGCTGTAACGTTTGTGCTGACATCTGCGGTGAGAGGAGGGCCAATTTTATCAATCCTAATATTTGTAGGATCCATACCCAAATAAAACATGTTTTAAAATTTATTTTATCTACCAGACAGCCAAAAATAAGGACACCGATTAATTGTCCTGCGGCATTCACTATAGCATCGGATCCAAGGCTGTGAGGCGCCAGATTATAGAGCGATTTTAATTGAGGTCCTAGATAAAGTCGCATGATAAAGTCGAGCGAATAAGCACTAAACGCTACATAGCTTAATAAAAAATACCAACCTCTTGAGAGTGTGGGTGTATTCACGTGATGTTGCTCATGGAGAACTATAGTCTTATCATTCAGGATAGCGCAGAAATGATCAAGTATTTTTATCGGTCGTTATGGCGGGAATGACAAAAGGTATGCGGATTATCCATTGGCTTAATGCATGACTAAATTCGGCTTTGACCCAATCCACTCAATACATATATGCAATGAGGTTCAACACAAGCCCGCTATTAACCTCCCCAGGCGTTCGCGCAATATACTGATTCATATAACTGACATTGAGACCTACTTTTGATGTAAATTTATAATATATACCCACAAAAAATCGATTTTGGTCGAAAGTGGAGGTTGAAACCCAAGGCACAGATTTCAAATTTAAAAAAATCTCATCGTTTAAGGCAAAAGAAATGGTTTCATTAAGTGGCATCGTCCAATAAGCGCGCTCACGCAGTCGCACTGCCCACTCCGAGGTCTCAAATGCACGGCGTTGCTCGACTCGTAATCTGGATGCAAACGCATCTGAAAATGGTCTATGCCACATGATTTGCTCCCAAACGCGGTACTCATTGATGACCAAATTTCCGACGTCCTCAGCAACATTATTGTTACCTGAATAATTCGTGTAAGTTTGTCCGAGCCAAATTTGTAATTGAGGTTTAACAGTTGTCCCAATACCGCCATTGAATAAAGACTGTTCATAGGTTCCAGCACTGTCAATCAATCGAATCTGAGGTTCAACCGTATAAAGCAATTGCTCATACTGACCAAAATAACTGGCCAATCCCCATAATTTTGTATAGCTTTCACTAAAAACCAGCTGGGAAATTAGACTGAGTATCCCTATAATAACCAAGCGTAACATATACATTCTTTCCTATTTCGCGCCACCTTTGATTTGCTTTAATAGCGATAGTATTTGACTGTCTGAAAATTTTGATTTTTTCATGAAGAATCTCCTGTGCGTAGATTACGAGAAAACGCTATTTTTGGCATCCGTTATTTTTGGGTAGGATGTCAACAACCACTTTAAACTAAGACGTTAGGCGTCTTTTTATCTAATCGAGCATGTAACTGATAAGCGATAAAGACCATGACACCAGCAATTAGACAGGCTGCGATACTCATATGTTGGTAATAATGTTGATACATGGCAAGGCTGTGTATGGGATTGGTGGTGCCTTCTGGGATCGCGACCCATTGTGAGATACGGCCTGAGATCGTATTTGATAACGAGCACGCTAAGTACCAAATACCCATGGCAAAGCCTAGCGTTTTTTGATCACAATATAACCCTATCATACTCAACCCAATGGCACTGACCCATAATTCAGCAAGGCTAATCAGAATATAAGTGAACGCGATGACATAAGCGCTAATCATGCCGTCTTGGTGCATACTTGGTGCCAAGGCTAAGGTTAGTAACGCTATGCCTGCAAGTAAGGTGCCGCAAGCAAATTGATAAGGAATAGAAAATCTCGGAAATCGTTTATAAAAACGCGGAAGCTGTAATCCCAAGATAATGATTAAAAGAGGGTTCAGCACTTGATAGTGTGCAGGAGAGAGGGTGAGCCCAAAGAGTTGATTTGTCGAATTGTTTAGGGCAAATAATATGAGCGTGGTATTCATCTGATTATAAATTACAAAAAAAACAATGGCTTCTATGGTTAAGAGTAAGGCAATAAATTGTTTGGTGCGTGTGTGGGGTTTCAGTAAACTCGTTGTAATTAAAAACCAACCGATTCCTAACAAACATCCGGTGGTGATGATCATAGAAAAAAAATGGATATGTAAAAGCGCGGTTAAAGCAAATGCATAAAGTGCAATCAAATAGGCGATAACGCGGAGAACCCTTTTGGCCGTGAGGGGTTCTTTATCTGGACCCGACGCGATTGAGTCGTAAATAGAATAACGATAGGCAAAATTAAGCGCAGCAATTGCTTTGCCTGCGAATGCTAAAGCAAATACTGATAAGGCACCATAATGACTATCGAATAATGTGGGGGCAATAAAAGTTGCCAACAATCCCCCCAAGTTAATGGCCAAATAATAGTACGTCATTGCTGCTTTAGCTTTGACGGCATTGCTGCTATAAATCTTAGAAATCAGCGCGGATGCAGTTCCCATGAGTAAAGAATTCGCTGCGGGGATAGCGGCAATGGCCGCTAAAAATAGGATGTCGCCTCTGGTCGTGAGGGTATATTCGCTTAATATTAAGAGCAAATAAGCAAACGCCAAAAGAAATCCGGCTAGCAAAATACTGCGACGTAATCCCAACACTTTGTCGGCTATAGCTCCTCCTAGAATAGGTGTCAGATAACCTGTTGCATTGTAGATGCCAATAAAAGCATAGGCTTTACCTTGACTATAACCAAGGCCATGCATCGCTATCGGTCGGGTTAAAAATAAAATAAAGATAGTATTAAAGGCGAAGGCTGCAAACTGACTCCAGAAGGTAATCATCACTATATGGGTGGCTTGACGCCGTTGGATTTGCGTGGTTAATTGGCCTAAAAGGGTCACTTAGATCTCCCTAAGATGTCTCGGACAAGCTAATGCACGCAGGGCATAAGGTCTTATAGATTTGAGCGCATCACTAAAGCCTGCAAATGGTCGTTGGTTAGGCCTATTGATCAATCGCTGCAAACTCTTTGATTATTTAATATGGTACCGAGAAGAGGACTCGAACCTCCACGGAGTTTCCCCCACTAGCACCTGAAGCTAGCGTGTCTACCAATTCCACCACCTCGGCATGTGAGCGACTAAGTTACCTAAGAACCGCGTTGGTGTCAATATGAGGTTGCATTAGGGCTAGATCATGTTTGGTCGTCAATAACGCTAACCGTCTGCGTCCCGGGCCTTTTGCTCAGGATCCAACGATCGTGTTAAATGCCTGGATCCTGCCGACAAGCAAAGTGACGTTGTGAATTAGACATTATTTAATGATAAAAATCTAATCGTTTATTTGTATACCATACATATGCTCACCTTGGCGCTTGTATTGCTAGGCGCGATGAACGTGTGTTATTGAGAATAGCGGTTACACAGCGTTTTAAACCAAACCGCATAAGGCTGATATAGCCACCATTTAAGTGGCACACGGCCATGGTGTTCTTGGATAATACGAATGGCTTCTTGATAGTGTAAGAAGCGTTTAGTGTTGGTTTTGGTAGCAGCATGTTCACGATTGACAGCCACAAAGTCATTTATAAATACCGGGGCGCCAAAACGTTTATAGCTTCGCCACCATAGATCGTAATCCATAACCATATCCAGATACTCATTAAGTCCCTGCAAGGCTTCCCAAACCGAACGCCGCATGAGGGTGCCGGGTTGAGAAATGATACAGCGCAATGCGAGACGTTTTTCACTGAAAGGTTCTACCCAAATCGGTTGACGCCTTTGGTTATTTTGTTGAACGTTCCAGACTCGCCCATACGCCATAGGGGCGTCTGGGGATTTCTCTAAAGCTTGAACCAGTGCGGCTAAGCCATTAGGCAAAAACCAATCATCGCTATTTAACCAGCAGACATAAGGTGCAGTGCCTTTGCGTATCCCTTCATTAATCGCATTGGATTGACCTTTGTCGCGATGACTGCGCCAATACGTCAGCTCGGACGCAAAGTGTTGAATAATGTCAGTGGAATTGTCTGTTGATCCGCCATCTATGACCATGAGTTCTATCGGTAATTGCTGGGATAGAATCGACGTCAATGATTTTTCTAAAAAGGATCCTTGTTGAAATGAGGGAACTGCAACGGTAATTAAGGGTGCGGACATTTAATGACACTCAGATAAAGGCAATAAGGAAGAATCTGTTGTTCGTAAAAAATCCTGATAAGCAAGACGAATCCCTTCTTCAAGTGATGTTTTTGCCTCCCACCCTAATTCGCGGAGGCGTTCAACGTGTAATAATTTTTGGGGGGTGCCATCGGGTTTTTCGGGGTTAAACGTAATCTCGGCTTGAAACCCTACAATGTCTAAGACCATCTTGGCTAAATTGATAATGCTAATATCTTTGCCGGTACCAACATTGAATGGGCCTGAGGTTAGATCCTGTTCCATAATGAAGAGGCAAGCTTCAGCCATATCGTCTACATATAAAAATTCGCGTTTGGGTGTGCCGGTTCCCCATACAGAGAATTCTTTTTGGTGCTGCATTTTTCCTTCGTGTGCCTTGCGAATAAGCGCAGGGAGTACATGGCTATTGTGTAAATCATAATTATCGTTGGGGCCATAGAGATTGGTTGGCATCACACTGACAAATTGGGTGCCATATTGGCGATTGTAACTCTCGCACAATTTGATGCCTGCAATTTTGGCTATCGCATACGGCTCATTGGTGTCTTCTAATCGGCCGGTTAACAAATACTCTTCGCGGATGGGTTGTGGGCAGTCGCGGGGGTAAATGCAGCTAGATCCCAAAAATAGTAAGCGTTTTACGCCTGCTTCCCAGGCTGCATGGATGACGTTGGTTTCAATCATTAAATTATCATAGAGAAACTCGGCTCGGTACGTATTATTTGCGAGGATTCCGCCCACGCGAGCGGCAGCTAAAAAAACATAATCCGGACGTTCTCGCAAAAAAAACTCTCGAACAGCGTGTTGTTGGGTTAGATCGAGCTCATCACGATTTCTTAGCAACAACTGATTGTAGCCACGTTGGCGCAATTGCCTAACAATAGCCGAACCTGCCATTCCATTGTGACCCGCAATGTATATTTTGGAGTTGAGTGACATGACGACGCCTAAGCACAAATCTAACAGGCGATATTTTGCATTATCTTGGCAGGTTTATCTAGTGTAAGCACTGTTTATTTTTGCTATGCGCCAGCTTTGTAAAAACGCTCATTTGCCCATTCTAATGCGGCATCTAAGTATTCGGATAACACAGGATGGGCGTACTGGCCGTTTGCATAGTGCGGGCACCCAATAGTCTCTAACAATACAAATCTTGGTGCCTTTTGAATTGACTTCTTGTCTAAAATTAAAGCCTGCACAAACGTCGCCTTATCTTGAAAAACCTGGGTTGTTAGTGGTAATCCGTACGCACGCAATGTTTCTTCCAACGTTGTCACTACATGGGCTTCTAAATGGCCTGCTTGCACCGCTAAATGACACTCGACCAGCATGCCCATGGCCACTGCCTCGCCGTGACCTATTTTATAATTCTCGAGTGTTTCAACAGCATGGCCAATCGTATGACCAAAATTCAATAATTGGCGTAACCCTTGCTCAAATTCATCTTGCTCAACAATGGTTTTTTTAATCAAACAATTTTGGTAAATCAGGGTGATTAATGTCGCTGGATCTGTACACGCATGCGGGCTTGCTGACTGCTGTAAGCCAGTAAATAAGTCAGCATTCGCGATGAAACTATGTTTGATCATTTCTGCAATACCATTGCGCCATTCAGGTAAAGGCAGGGTTTTTAATGTCTGAATATCCATCACCACTGCGTGCGGTTGGGTTATGGAGCCGATCAAATTTTTACCCAGAGGCGTATTGACTCCGGTTTTCCCGCCAATACTCGCGTCAATCATCGCCAATAAGGTCGTCGGTAAATAGAATGCCGGTACCCCGCGACAATAGGTCGCTGCTAAAAACCCCACCATATCGTTGACTACGCCACCGCCTAAAGCGAATAAGCACGAGTCACGTCCAAATTGTTTAGATAACAAGGTATCTTCTAACTGTTGTTTGGTCTCGCGGGTCTTATGCGCTTCCCCTGCTGAAAATGACAAGAGTTCTGCAGAGAGTCCCAACGTGGTGAACTGCTGGCGTAATGCCTTGCCGTAGGTATCGACTAAATGACTATCCGTAATAATTGCCAAGCGCTTCGTTTGCAAAATCGGGTAGCGTGTCACTAAAAAAGAAGCGTCGAGCAATTCTTCACCGATATGCAGGGTATACGACCCCACTTGCAAGGTTTGGCTCATAATCGTGCACACCGATTCAGCAACAGGGCATCCACCAACACTAACGCACACATCGCATCCACCACCGGTACCGCACGAATCGCCACGCAGGGATCATGGCGTGATCCTTCTGGCAGTTGCATCCATGCGGCTTGGCCTTGGCGATCCACCGTCGGTTGTGCTTTGGCAATACTTGAGGTTGGTTTGAACGCCACGCGCCCGAGTAACGGCATGCCGGTAGAAATACCGCCTAAGGTTCCGCCTGCATGATTGGTTGTGGTATGAATGTGGTTATTCGTCTGACAAAACGCGTCATTATGGGTGGACCCCATCATCCGCGACGCAAGAAATCCGTCACCCATTTCAAAGCCTTTACTCGCGGGCAAACTCAACATGGCTTTGGCTAAATTTGCTTCCAATTTCTCATAAATCGGGTCCCCCAATCCCTCGGGTAATCCCGTAGCCAAAAACCCCACCACCCCTCCTAGTGAATCCCCTGCTTCTTTGGCGCTCTTCAACGCGAGGATCATGTTGGCTGCTGCGCACGGGTCGGGACAATAAATCGAACTTGCATAGGTGGCGGTTCGGATAGTTGACACATCGCTTAGGGTCAGCGTCGCGTCAATTGTGCCTATCTCAGTAATATACGCACAAGTATCTATTCCCGCATGCTGTAAAATTTTTTTAGCCACGGCGGCGGCAGCCACACGACAAGCCGTTTCACGCGCTGATGCGCGCCCGCCACCCCGGTGATCGAATACTTCACCGTATTTTTTCAAATAGGTAAAGTTTGCATGCCCGGGGCGTAATATATCTTTGAGCGCATCATATTTACTCGAATCCGCATCATGATTATGTATGATGATAGAAAGGGGCGTACCCGTGGTTTTGCCGTCAAAAACGCCTGAATACACTTCAGCCCGATCCGTTTCTTGCCGTGGACTGGTATAAGGCGTTTTACCGGGCACGCGAAACGATAAGGCATGATTGATGTCGTCATTATGAACCATCACCCCCGCAGGACACCCATCAATCACCACCCCAATGGCTTTCCCATGAGATTCGCCCCAAGTCGTGATTCGAAAAATATTGCCAAATGCATTACTCGCCATCCTACGTTCCTTAGATTAACCCAGCAGATAATCTTGGTTGAATCACAGAGAATAACCCTGCTGCGACCTCGGCTACCGATTTATCTTCTGTGTTAAATTCAATATCTGCTAACTGTTGATAGAGAGGCAAACGTTGCGTATATAAATCCATAAAACGGGTCTCGCCTGGATCGTCTTCAAATATTGCCGAAGTCGGTTGCGCTTGGATCCGCGTTTTCAAGCGGTCAAGAGAAAGCGATAAATGCACCACTAGCCCCAACTGTTTTAAGCGCCAACGATTCTCTGCATCAACGATACTCCCACCCCCCGTTGCAATCACATGTGTTGTTTGGACTGTATCCATATGCCTCACCACTTGCTTTTCTACATCACGAAAATACACGTCTCTGCGGATTCGATACATATCGGCGATATTCAACCCTATCCCGGTATTCGACAAATGACGTTGGACAATAAGGTCATCCGTGTCGATAAAGGGTAGCTTTAACCGCTGAGCGAGCAGGGTACCCACCGACGTTTTACCACACGACTTGAAGCCAATCAAAATGATGTTGTTCATGTGAGGATCTCCCTATCATCCTTCAGTGACTACTTCGTCAAGGATAGCCCCTACCTGTTGCATCGATGCAACAAAATTCGGATAACTCTTTTCTACACAAGACGTATCGGTAATAACCGTTTCGCCTTTGGCAGCTAATCCTGCCACGGTTAACGCCATTGCAATTCGGTGATCGGCAAAGCTCGATACCCTGGCACCTTGCAACACTGCAGGTTGAATACGCAAACCATCGGGTAATTCCTTAATTGACGCCCCCATGCGCTGCAGCATTTGAGTGATCGCTGCTAACCGATCCGATTCCTTCTTACGTGCAATTGCGGCGCCTGTGATCAGCGTTTCACCTTGTGTAAAGCAAGCCAATACCGCTAAGATAGGCAGCGCATCAATATAACGATTCACATCGACGGTTTGACCGATTAACGTTGCGCCCGGTTCGATGTGGACGCAGCGATTATCCGCATCAATAATGATACGAGCCCCCATTTCTTGTAAAGTCATGATTAAAGCTTTATCACCTTGTACATCTTGCATATCCAAATTCTGTAAACTCAGCGCAGAATTTGTTATCAACGCCGCCACCAAGGGAAAAGCGCATGAACTAAAATCACCGGGGACGGTATAATCGAAGCCAGAATAGGCGGCCTGACCCATGACGCTATAGTGGGTGTAACCCTGATGTTGAACCACAATATTTAAACGCCGTAACCAATCCAAGGTCAACTCAATCCAAGGGGTTTCTCCGGGGTTGGTGACCAGGATAGTCGTGGGATTAGGCGCAAAAGCGGATGCAATCAATAATGCAGAAACAGGTTGCGAATCTTCTCCGTCCAACTTGGTCTGTCCACCTTGCAAGGGCCCTTTGATGATAATCGGAGCAGAGCCATTGCCTTGTGCCGACACCGCAAATACGTCTAAATGCTGTAATCCGTCCAATAGAGGTTGCACCGGACGATTTGTGCGTACCGATGCATCACCGGTCACAATGGTGTATCCCGAAGTTAATGCTGCCACCGCTGCAACAAAACGCAATACTTGACCTGAATTGCCGGCATCAATCACATTCTCAGGGGTTTTGGGTTTGCCTGCCGTACCGATAATCATTAGGTGTTGGGGTGTCACTTGGATTTCAGCGCCGAATAACCGACAGGCTGCAATCATCGCTTGCGTATCCGGCGACGGCAAATACTGCCGAATAGTCGATTGTCCACGGGCTAAACTCGCAAACAAAATCGCACGTAACGTATGCGACTTTGAGGACGGGATCGTTATTGCGCCTTGCAAGCGCGAAGCGCTTACTCGATAGGGCATGCTGACGCTCGCACCTGCACATTCACCGCTGCACCAATCCTGCGTAGCACCCGCATCATCTCAGTAAAGGTACCGGGCGCGATGGTTTGCTTCGCATCAGAAATCGCTTTGTCCGGTTCAGGGTGGACTTCAACCATAATCCCATCTGCACCTGCCACTAGGGCTGCATACGCCATCGGTGGGACAACCGAGCGCAGACCGGTACCATGGCTGGGATCGACAATAATCGGAAGATGCGTTAATTCTCTTAAAATCGGGACCGCAGCAATGTCTAAAGTATTGCGAGCATACGTTTCAAACGTTCTGATCCCGCGTTCACATAAGATCACATTTGGATTGCCGTGGTACAAAATGTATTCGGCAGCCATTAAAAAATCCATATATGTTGCGGATAACCCGCGTTTAAGCAATATGGGTTTACCCGATTTGCCCACTTGTTTGAGCAGACTGAAATTTTGCATATTGCGCGCACCGACTTGCAAAATGTCGACATAAGATGCCACAAGATCAATCTCTTGAGTATCCATCACTTCAGACACACTGAGCATATTGTATTGTTTCGCCGCACGTTGCATGTAGCGCAAACCCGCTTCCCCTAGTCCTTGAAATTCGTAGGGCGAGGTGCGCGGTTTGAATGCCCCGCCGCGTAAAATGGTCGCGCCTGACGCGGCTACCAACGCTGCTGTTTGATGGATCTGCTCTTCTGATTCTATTGAACAAGGCCCGGCAATAACGGTAAATGCATCGCCGCCAATCGTATGATCTTGAATGTTGATGACCGTACGTTCTTCTTTAATTTCTCGACCGGCTAATTTCAATGGTTGCGTCGACACTAAAATCACATCTCACCTCTTAATAATGGACTCATACTGATTGCTAATGGACTGAGTTTCGTCGACTCATTGTGCTAAGCATGTTAACAAAGCTTGGATCATTTATGTTCTTCACGAAACAATAGGGTGACATCAATCGCATCGAAGGTATAACCTTCATTGCAAAACTCGCAGCGAACCTCCACTTGTTTTTTTTCTTCTATTAATGCTTGCGCATCTTTTTCCCCCAATAACGTCAACACTTGTTTCATTCGTTCTGGGGTGCAACGACAATGAAATTGAATCGGGCGCTCCGGGTATAAACGCAGTTCCGTTTCGTGATATAGGCGATGTAACAAGGTGGGGTTATCCAGGGCTAACAGTTCTTCTGAAGTAATGGTTTCCCCAATATGTACCGCATATTCCCAAAATTCTTCGCGTTGCTGTGAATTTTGATCCGGCATTAATTGTAACAGGATCCCCGCGGCACTGTGATTGGTCACGGCGAACCATATTTTACTCGGCAATTGTTCTGATTGCGCAAAATAACGCATCAAATTATCACTCATAGAAGCCGATATAAGTGGCACCACACTCTGATAGGTTTGAGTTTGGTTATGGGGCGTTAGGTTGATGACCATGGTTCCGTGCAGTAACGCATCGTCATAGTCTGCATCCAATAAGCCTTCACTCGCATTTGCAAAACCACGGATCTGCAATTGGTGATTACATTGAACCAATAAGAGCGGAAAGCGTTTATCCCCCTGAAATTGTAAGCTGACTTCGCCTTCAAATTTAATCCCACTGACCAACAACGCACAGGCCATCAGCGCCTCACTCAGTAATTGCTTGATTCTCGTTGGATAGTTACGCTGTTGCAGGATAGTTTGTAATACGATGTCTAAATGGACAATTTCACCGCGGATTGCCGCGTGTTCGAATAAAAAGCGCTGAATATTGTCGAGTGAATGCATAAGAAAAGGGATGGAAAAGACACATTGTATCATGATTGGTGCGCTAATCAATCAAACGAATCCTGCCGAATTGGTAACGTGTCGTGGGTTTGATTATACTATTCGTGATTTCACTTAAATTGGTCATGAAAAATGCTCAACGCACCGAGGACAAGCCCTATAACATCGCATCAATTTACCGTGACCCTCGATGCGATTAGCATCACAATCACAAAAAAACGCATTAAAAATCTTATCGTGTCGATTGATAGAGATGGCGCAGTTAAAGTAAGTGCACCCCTGCGATGTTCTGTGGAAAAAATAATGACGTTTCTCACTGGAAAACAAGACTGGATCAAAACCCACGTCGATAAAGCTAAACAGCGACCCAAGGTATCTCCGGTGGCGATCCAATCTGGGGTTTTATATCAACATCTTGGAAACAGCTACCCGTTCAAAGTCTACGAGCACCTCCAAAAATCATCTATTCATCTCGATGATCAGCATATCATTTGCTACGTAAAGCCGCAGGCAACCGAAGAAGACAAACAACAGCTACTTGTTCAATGGCAACGGATGCAAATGCGAGCGTTGTTACCTCATTTAATCTCAAAATGGGAGCCGGTGATAGGCGTCAAGGTCAAGGAATGGAGGACAAGGGCGATGACATCACGCTGGGGTTCTTGTCAGACGCGCACACACCGTATTTGCCTGAATTTATGCCTCATTCAAAAACCACTGCTTTGTCTTGAATATGTGCTGGTACACGAAATGGTTCATTTGCTTGAGGCAAGCCATAATCGTCGTTTTCATCAGCTAATGAGTGGGTTTATGCCGGAATGGAAACACTATAAACAGTTGCTGAATAGAACCTAACCGAACCAGGACCTAATGCTGATTGGAATCGGCATGAATCCAAAGAGCACCTTTAGATTCATGTGCAAACTGATAAAACTCGCCACGCATGGTTTGTAATGTTTTTTGTAGTTCACCAAAATGTTGGCTGAGCTGTAAAAATAATTCGGCAGAAGCCGCTTCTTGTAATTCGGATACGGTCAAATAAGCCGCCTGCCCCATGTGAGTGTAAAAATCCAAAGCCACACTTCGGCGATGGGCGACCCCTGGAAATAATCCACACAATAGCAAACTTTTATCGCCTACTTCGCGTAATTGATCCATTTTTTGTTTGGTTGGGCGGTGTAATGCTTCTAAAAAATCTGAAGCCACCACATAATCAACCAATGCTGGGTTTTGTGCAAAGCGTTGTAATAAAAACACCAAATAACTTTCTGTATTTTCGGATAAACTCAGATGCGCGGCAACTTGCGCTTGATTGACTAAAGCATGCCATTGGCAGATATCGGTGGGATGTAAAATTAAGCGGTTCATAAGCAAGTCCTTAATGGTCACCCATAAACAATGGTTTATAATTTAAGTCTAGCAAAGATTAAAGATTCTGCTGGAATAGGTGATTGCCTCCTGTAACCCTCAGAGAATGCAGAATATTCTTTCAAGCATCGCGCAAATCAGATATAATCTTTCGTCGTTATCGTCTGAATTCGCACTGTCTATTTTAAGGTCATTATGGTTGAGAAAATTCGTAACATCGCTATTATTGCGCACGTTGATCATGGTAAAACAACACTCGTTGATAAATTACTTCAACAAACAGGAACGCTTGATGAACGTGGCCCTAAAGTCGAACGGCTGATGGATTCTAACGCGCTAGAAAAAGAGCGTGGCATTACTATCCTTGCTAAAAACACCTCTGTTCATTGGAACGGCTACCAGATTAATATCGTCGACACCCCTGGTCACGCCGATTTTGGGGGAGAAGTTGAACGGATTCTATCGATGGTCGATAGTGTACTACTCTTGGTCGACGCCGTAGACGGCCCCATGCCGCAAACTCGCTTTGTGACTCAAAAAGCATTTGCTCAAGGCTTGAATCCAATTGTCGTGATTAATAAAATTGACCGCCCAGGCGCCAGACCGCATTGGGTCATGGATCAGGTATTCGATCTATTCGATAATTTAGGTGCCAATGATACCCAGCTCGATTTTCCAGTGGTCTATGCTTCAGCCCTTAATGGTTATGCGAAACTCGATATCGATGAAGAGGCCGACGATATGTCAGCGTTACTTCGCATTATCACCGAGCAAGTACCCCCGCCGGATGTTGATGCCGAAGGACCGTTTCAAATGCAAATCAGTTCTCTGGATTATTCCTCTTATGTCGGAACTATTGGCATTGGTCGTGTAACACGGGGACATGTGAAAATAAAAGTGCCTATTAAAATCATCGATAAAGACGGCAATATTCGTTCCGGTCGTCTCTTACAACTGCTAGGCTTTAAGGGCTTAGATCGTGTTGAAATTGAAGAAGCACGTGCGGGTGATATTATCGCAGTGACGGGGATTGATCAGCTTAATATTTCCGACACATTGTGCGATCCGAACTTGGTAGAAGCGTTACCACCTCTGACGGTAGACGAACCGACGATTAGCATGACGTTTCAAGTCAACGACTCCCCGTTTGCAGGACAAGAAGGTAAGTTTGTTACCAGCCGAAAAATTCGGGAACGTCTTCAAACTGAGTTACTCCATAATGTTGCATTACGCGTAGAAGATACCGAAGATCCTGATAAATTTCGTGTATCTGGGCGTGGTGAATTGCATTTGTCTATTTTGATCGAAACCATGCGTCGCGAAGATTACGAGCTGGCTATCAGTAAACCAGAAGTTATCATGCGCGAAGAAAACGGTGAGCAACTTGAGCCTTACGAAAACCTCACCGTTGACGTGGAAGAACAACATCAAGGTTCTATCATGGAAAAATTAGGTGAGCGCCGTGGCGAATTACAAAATATGGTACCGGATGGTAAAGGCCGTGTGCGCCTGGATTATAGTATCCCAACCCGCGGATTAATCGGTTTTCATACCGAATTCTTATCCGCCACCTCAGGCACGGGTCTTAATTATCATGTGTTTGACCACTATGGTCCCGCAGCAAAAGGCAGAATTGGTAAACGTCTGAATGGCGTGCTGATTGCTAATTGCTCAGGCACGGCGCGTGGATTTGCGTTGTTTAACTTGCAAGAGCGCGGCCGCTTGTTTATTGAACCGCAAACGATGTGTTACGAAGGTATGGTTGTTGGGATCCATGCAAGAGACAACGATCTGGTGGTTAATGTCACAAAAGAAAAGCAATTAACCAACATGCGCGCCTCAGGAACAGATGAAAATATTGTCCTAACCCCTGCGATTAAATTAACCCTCGAACAAGCGCTAGAATTTATTGATGATGACGAACTCGTTGAAGTTACGCCAAAATCGATTAGAATTCGTAAGAAACAGCTTAATGAAACCGATAGAAAAAGGACGTCACGTTCGCAAAGTGATGTTGAGTGATCCATGGCTAATCCTAGCGCTTTTCAGCGAGTCATTTTATACGCGCGGCAACAGCGTGAAAATCAAGACGTTCTCGACACGCTACAACAGCTGATTACCTATCTCAATAAACGGCAACAGGCAACGTATTTTGATGAAGATACCGCGTTATGTTGCCCTTTAGCTATCCCTGTCCTCCCCCGCGATGAGATGGACAAAACTCAGGATTTAATTATTGTCGTAGGCGGAGATGGTAGTTTGTTGTCCGCGGCGCGAATTGCGACGGTTAACGCTATTCCTGTGATCGGTATCAATCGCGGCACGTTGGGATTTTTAACGGATCTGTCGCCCCAAGAATTTACCAACCAGCTCGATCACGTTTTAGCAGGAGAGTATATTTCTGAAACGCGCTCACTGTTACGTATGTCCGCCAAAGATGAATTCACCACACATTTTGAAGCAATTGCTCTCAATGATGTCGTGTTAAGCCGAGGCAATGAGACGCGGTTGATAGCTTTTGATGTGTCCATTGATGATCAATTTGTCAGTCACTATCGTGCGGATGGCTTGATTCTGGCTACGCCGACTGGATCAACGGCATACGCACTATCAGCGGGGGGCCCCATTATGCATCCTCAGTTAGATGCTATTGTCATGGTCCCGATGTTCTCGCATAGTTTAAGCGCCAGACCGTTGGTTATTGCAGGCCAATCCCAGATCAACTTACATATCAGTACGAGTAATGAAACGTCATTACAAATCAGTTGTGATGGTCATGATGCTTATTCGATTGCACCTGGCCAACACGTGACGGTACAACGACACGTTACATCACTGCAGCTCTTGCATCCTAGGGATTATCGTTATTATGATACCTTAAGAATCAAACTGGGGTGGGGCTCCAAGGGATAACCTATGCTCAGATCTCTGCATATTCAGCATTTTGCCATTGTTGCGGAACTCGAATTAGATTTTTCCGCGGGAATGACGGTTTTTACAGGCGAAACTGGAGCGGGAAAATCGATAATGATTGATGCCCTCCTCTTGACATTGGGTGCGCGCGCAGATGCCAGCGTGATTCGTCCAGGTGAAGAGCAGTGCGATATTCAAGCAAGTTTTACCTACATCCCCTATTCTGCCCCCGAACAATGGCTTAATGATCACGATCTTAGCACAGAAGAGCAAGAAATTCTGTTACGTCGCGTCATAACGGTCGAAGGCCGCTCTAAAGCGTATATTAACGGCGTCTCTTTTCCATTACAGAAAGTTAAAGAACTCAGTGAGCTGCTGGTACATATCCACGGTCAGCATGAACATCAAACGCTGCTGACCCACACCACACACCGACAGCATTTGGATGCCTACGCCAACCATGGCGCGTTAGGTCAAGAGGTCCATCAAGCCTATCGGCAATGCCAACTTCTAGACGCCGAAAGACAAACGCTGGCCCTGTCGGATCCGCAAGCCCTTGATGTGTTAATCCTACAAATTGCAGAGCTACAAGCGTTATCTCCTCTCGAAGGTGAAATAGAACAACTGCATGCAGAACAACATCGCTTACAACATGCTAAAACCTATCTGGAACACATTCAGACTATTCAATACTGTATCGATACGGATGAAGGCCCAAGCATTCGACAGCAGCTTCATCAAGTCATGCATACCTTAGCCGTATTCCCACAGGATCATCCGCGTATCAACGCTGCCTCCGCGCTATTTGAAAATGCACGTATTGCTTGTGATGAGGCTATCGCGGATCTCGACGTCTTTACTCGGGAGTTGTCCTTGGATCCCGAGCGCTTAATTGCAGTCGAATCGCGCATGAGCGCGTTGCACCACTTTGCAAGAAAATATCGCGTTGATGTCCATCAGTTAGCGCAGCATAGTCAAACCTTAATTCAACAGCAACATGCCTATCAGCAGGGGCAACAACAAAAAGCGACCTTAGAACAGCGCTATCAAGAAGCAAAAGAAGCCTATCAAGCAGTGGCCCTTAAACTCCGATCCTCTAGACAACAGTATGCACCGCTGCTTGCCGAGCAGATCACTGCCAATATTCAACCATTAGGCATGCCACATGGTTTTATCACCATTGAGATGACACCCTTAGAGACAATGCAAGCACACGGCTTAGATAAAGTGGAGTATAAAGTCTCCTCTAACCCGGGTATGCGCCCAGACCTGTTAAGCAAAGTCGCCTCAGGTGGCGAATTATCTCGAGTCAGTCTCGCTATTCAAATGATAGCCGCGCAGCAAGGCAGCACCGCCACATTAATTTTTGACGAAATTGATGTGGGAATTGGCGGGACAACCGCCGCGATTGTCGGACAAAAATTACGTCAATTAGGAAAACGCCTACAAGTGT
The DNA here is from genome assembly GCA_947504795.1 of Legionellaceae bacterium. GTDB lineage: Bacteria > Pseudomonadota > Gammaproteobacteria > Legionellales > Legionellaceae. The sequence continues at coordinate 97 of CANNJG010000007.1, read as the reverse complement.
GTTGCGTCACCCACCAACCACAAGTTGCCGCCAGTGCCCATCATCATTTTGAAGTTAGAAAATATACCGAAAATCAACAAACATTCTCACTGATTAC
>CANNJG010000006.1 GCA_947504795.1 Legionellaceae bacterium | reverse complement strand
TTAAAGCTATCTCAAATTTGTATGACTTGTTATTGTTAGATAAGGATTGCGTTAATCCTGTTGTGGTGCCCAGCGAAGTTCAAAAAGCCTTGTTAAGCTTGGATAATGAGATGAGGCAGGGTTTTGAAGCAAATAAAACGGCGTTTAGCATGGCGTGTGATGTGGCCTTATCTTATTGGCAAAGCAGAGTGAAGACTCAACAATTGAAAGATCTAATTGTTTTATTGCTTAAATCCGGTCAGAAAGATTACGGACGAATTCTACCCATCTTCAAATTCCTCTTAGAACGTGAACAAACGTTTTTAAATGAGCGACTAGCACTCAAAGCGCATTGCCAAGGGCAATTGCCCCCCGAGGTCTATCAAACGTTTCTGGATTGGATGTTTCCAATTTTACAGCAGCGGTCTATGCACTGTATTGAACCACTCACAGGTCAGGTTGTTGACTTTATTAATACGCAAAGTAGGACATCCGACTGTGTTGAAGTGGTGAATATACTTTTAAAAAAAATCAACAATTCTAACGATATCGTGCCGTTTGAATCAACATTATTGCGTTTGTGTGAATCGCCAGAGCCACAAGGATGGATGGATATTTTAATCGTATTGCAGCGTGCTTATGATAAGGGCTTTACGTTTGAATGGATACTCGCGATCTTAGATCCATTGGTAGTCGATAAAGATAAGTGTAATCGAATTCACGAATGGATAACACAAGACCCTGGTCTTTCTTTAGAGCAGTTATACAAGAGGTTAACGATTCATCCTATTCAAGACAGTCAGGATGCCTTAGCTGTTTCAAATGGCATAGTTCAACTTCAACAGCCTTTGCAATCAGAAATTGAAACGCTATCGAATGACTTATCAACCATGCTAAATGGTCGACTGATCGCTGCGCCTGAATGTCATACTCTAGGGCGTGATTATCTCTATGTCAAAGCGCTGATTCATGCTCACCCTGTGTACTTCGCGGATAATGTTCATAGAAATATACAACACTTAGTCTTGCCACGGGCATCTGTCGATCAACTGCAGCGTGTCTTAAATAAGATATTGAAGATAGAAGCCGATTCGACATTATCTAAGAAAGACGGTTGGCGCACGACCTTGCAAATGGTTGCACTTCTGCATGCCCTCTACACGAAGACAACACAATGTGAACTCAATGACAAGCAACTGGTTGTGGTGCTCACTATGCTTAAGAATTCGCATGGGCAATCACACATATTGTTTGATATTTCAGCAGACGACCAAGTGATTATTTTAGAATTATTAACCGCCATCTATTGTTTGCGATCCGGAATCGTTTACTTAGAAAAGGCGGAAGAGTGTTTATTATCGGATAACAATCCAAGATTGGAGGCATTTTTTGGGGCGTTGTCCCTAGCCATCCATACACATACTGCAGGGGCTCAGACTTTTGTAAAAACTGCGCATCAACCCGGTGCACGGGTTATGCTTTCTCATTATTTGGATCAGCACGCGATACAACGTCATCGGTTGCCTAGTTTCGCAAGGACGGATGATGTAAGCGCCTATTCAGTCCGTGCCTGGGTTGATATGAAAGAAGTGGTGTTAAGACATTTTGACGCTTTTTGCCAGGTTATCTTGGATGATAATCGTAATTTAGATTCTCAATTGCAGCAATATCGTGACACGTTATTGAATACGCTTAATTCGTCTTGGCAATTCTTTTTGAGTCAAAGGAGCGCAAAAACTGTTGGAGCGTGTGATGATGCGTTCATGCTGTTTCAGCAACAAAACTTAAAGTTTATTTGGCAAGATAGTCTCGAGAAGCTCAGGGTATTCAGTGCTGAACAGAAATTATCCAAAGACTCGCAACAGCGCTTTTATTTTTTATATGAACGCTCAGTAGACTTACAAGAGCACTTGCGACAACGCCTCTATCGTCCAGATACGTTGCAAAATTCTACCGGGACTAGTAAGTATCAAACCTTTGCGAAAAATGATGTCGCTGGAGCTATTTTATGGCATGACCACGCGGTGTTAACCGACAAGGACAAGCAAGCCTTAGCCGAGCGACACTTTGAACAACAGTTGTCTCAGTTAAGGTCGATGTGCCCTCAGGAAACGGATGTTCCTAAAATGTCTTATCCACATCTAAAATCATTAATTGAATACTTAGAGAACACAATTCAGATTACGGAGCTCACCTCCGAACGCTTGGCCGTCGTGATTTATTCGATAAAATTATATCAATCAGTGGCGTTTGAACACGATGAATCTATCGAAAACATTGCGAAGTTGACACGTGCTGCGACTCAGTATTGTACTAAGGCTATTGCGCGAGATGTGATGAAACGCTTTCAGTGGGTAACGGATAAAACTACGTATTATTACCAATGGTTTGAGTGTCAAGCGGTTAAAGAAGCGGCCGAAATTGTTTATGCTTTAGCACAGGAAGTTACCGCATCTCCCGACAATCAAGATGCGCTGAAAGCATTCTACCATGCCTTGTATTATCACAAAGCGGTGTTGAGCCAAACTTGGTATTATAATTGGAGTTGGTTTTTTGGGTATTCGGATCCGTGTCGCGTGTTGAATCAAGCCTTGAATGAATTTCAAGATCTGATATCGATAGGTATTTTTTCTAAAACGATGAGGCAAGAGGCAAAAGAGTCTGCATTGAGCGCATTTTATTTGATTCCGTTTGAAAAGCGTTTGCAGAGCATTCGAGTGTCTGAAACTAAAAAAACGGAGTGGGGAACAGTATTGACTGATATTCAGGCGCTCAAAGATCAGTATCGTGGATTCGGGTTATTGATTGAGTTAAAGCAATATTTGCAGACTCAGCAGGATAAGTTTACGTCTCATAAACAATCATTTTTCTTTAATAGTGGAACGCAACAGGATCTGGTAAGTGGATTGCTCGTGCAGGTTGAACAGGCCCTTAGCAACATACCACGCCGATCCGTACTGAACGATCGATTATACCTATCTCAAAAAGAACGAGTATTGCAAGCGAGTCTTGGGCCAACGATTCAAAGGGTATCAATCCGACCGGGATGTGTCGGAGATGAGGATTATTTTGATATGTCGGTTGTTTTTAAAGAGGGGTTACCTGGATTTTTAAATGATTTTCAATCGATGAGCATTGGGTCAAATGTACATTCTGATTTGGCGGGATTGGTTTGTGTAAAGCGATTTTATAGTAGTGAGCAATTGTTAGCATTTGCGGCACAACCATCGCAAACGTTGGGTACTGAACCATCAAGGGTGTCAGACAATTTTATCTAATAACGTAAATTTGTCCAAAATCCCTGGAATAAATGGATTGATTTGATTTTGGGCTTTTAATAAATAGCGCCCGGTATTACCATTAATTTCGAACAAAATTTGTAACGTAGCGCTGTCCTGTTCATCCACGAGCACATTCACTTTTTGTAATAACTTGAAGAATGCCCATTGACCAAACTCGTCTAACTCAAATTGTTTGCCTTCTATAGAGCGCACTATCAACCGCGCATTAGATTGGGGCCATTTAAATGTGGTGACGGATTCACTATTTTGATTATCCATTAACTGGATGGTGCCTAAGGTGAGTTGGAGTTGAGACACAACCGGATCTAAGCTAATTTTTTGCAATGTAAACTCAATATGAGTTTTTTCATTACTATTTGTGAAAAACATATGCGTAATGACATTCGCTCGAATAAGTTCACTGATGGTATCATCTGCGATCGGTAGCACGTAATGATCGACTTCTTTGCGAAGCCATTGCGCATGGCGGGTATCTAAAAACGGTTTGACATATTCTTCTAAGAACCGATTGAGACTGCCGTGCTTGGCAAAAAATCGATTAAAATCTACGAGGGCTATTTCGCGCGACTGTTTAATATCCAAAGGAAAACGGTGCGCTATATGCTTTTGGTATTCTTTAAAAACCAAATCTTGCCACGCCTGATTGATGTAAGCGCGGCTATCATTGATCAGGGTATACCATGTGTCATTGGCAATTTGAGTTGTCCATGTTGCGAGTGGATCTGGAAATTGTTGTGCTTCTTTGTAGAGTAACGAAATAGGATTGGCTAATTTATCGCCTTGAAAACGTGCTTTGGTGATTGTAAAAGCGGTTTTGCCTTGATCGGTGACCAACGTCAGTGTTTTTGAAAATTGCTCTAATTCGTTGATCGATGCATTTAAATGTTGAAGATTAGTAGGGCTTAATAAATTAATAGCACTGAATTTACTCGCAATCGCATAATTATAGAGATTGAATTTTGACCCTGTTTGTGGTTTGGTATTCGTTTGAATCAAGAGGATAAGTTTTGCGATAGTATTCGTTTGGCGTATTGTTTTAGTTAAACGGTTCACATCTGAATAAGATTCGATGCGTTCTGGGTGTGTATTGGTCATAAAATGTTGCCACCAAAATACATAATCACTGCAGTAGGCGTCCTCTAAAATTTTGGGTAGTTCGTGCACGTCTTGTCGGGCTAATACCCAGTTTTCAGCTGTCAATTTTTGAGCAATTTTGGGTAGCATGGCTAGTGTTTGGAGAAAGCCTGATTCTGTGACATAAAAAGGGACGGAAGAATTGGCGAGTGTGAATCCTGGAAATGCAATGGGCGTAGTTTTAGGATTGAACTGAGTCTTGGCGAGAGCGTAATAGAGATAATTGGCAGGGAAAGCATTTAAGTAATTACGAGCATCGCTTACGATAGTTTGGTTAATCACGATGGGATGCGCTTTGTCCTGGAGGACTTGTTCTAACCAGGTAAGTTTTTTAGTGATACGATTCGGATCGGATTGCCAGCGCTGCGTGAACCACGCAATGACTTCCTCCTGGTTATAGTGATGCTTATCGGCAAGCATTAAATATATTTTTAAGGCTTGATATCGAGAGAGTAACGATGCTTCTGTTTCGTTGATTGCTGCGTCTACTTCATGGAGGATATTCGGAATAAAGCTATTGGTTAATTGTTGTGATGTGTGCTGTTGTAGCTTTGTTTGTAATAGTTTGATCATGGGCAAGTCAAGGGTGCTTTTTGATAAAGCTGCTAGGGACTCAGACGCTTGCGCAAGATGATAGACAGCTGCTTCCGATTGATAATGATTATCCAAACGCTTGATGACTTGTAATTCTTTTCTTACTTGGTTCAGAATAGTTGTGGATGAATGATATTGGTAGATAAAAAAACTTATTGAGCATACGCTGGCTAATGACAGTCCGAGGATCACGCGTATTTGTTTGGGATTTGTTTTAGGAATACTGCGTTTTGTTGCCTGTTGAAAGGCATAGAGCGCTCCTTCTACAAAATAAGCTCGATAGTTGGTAGATAAAGGGAGTTGCTCGGGAATCATTAAAGCGAATTCATGCTGAATTTTTTTATTCAGGCGGTCTTGAATAATGCCACCCTGTTCGCTACTGATAAAATAGAGTGCTTGCAATCGAAATAATTGGCTTGAAATCGAGCCGATCAGAGGCAAAATAAGATTACGTAAACTGGCGATTTGAAGCGGAAATTCTCGAATTAAAGTCCGCTTTATATTGGAGCGAATCGGGTGGACTTTATTCGTGACCTGTAGCCCAAGCGACATGATTAACGCATCAAATTTTAATTTAAATTGCTCAATGGGCCGATAGGGTTGAGTGGCATCTTCGACTGAAAATCCCATAGGCTTGGCTAAATCAAGAGGGTGTTCAGATTGGAAGAAATCACAAAACCCAGAGATCAAATCAAGTTTTGTGAAGATGATCGCTGCATCCAATGGGCCGTTCATACATAAACCGAAACGTTCGAGTAGTTTTGCATGTGTTTTGATGAGTGCGTTGATATCGCTATGATTTGCTGTTAATAGTTCGTTGATGTCAACACATAATAAAATCCCGTTGATTTTGATGTTTTTATGAATCGAATTCAGTTGCTTAACGGTATGCTCTAAAAGATGCTCTGTTTGATTGAGCCAAGTCTCGCCCAATTCGACAATGATACCGTGTTGATTGGTATATATATGCGCTCCCTCGGCATCAATAGGATGATGATCAAAATTGGCTTGACGCATTAGGGTCGATTTACCTTGATTGCCGCGACCCGTTAAAATTAAGAATGACATCGGCTGAAGATGCGGTTTGAACTGAGTGAAAATGTGTTTTAAGGTGCGACACAAGGTGTTGAGCGATGTATTCATTAGTGATCCGAATGGGTTTGTGAAGCATAATGATGGAGCAAGGTTTGAGCTTGGTGATTAAGCAGATGATGCATACCCATATAACAGCTAATTAATAACGCAGTCGACATTGTCACAGTCAGCATCAGAGACTTAATGTATCGCTGGGGTGCAGCAGTGGATCGATGAATTGATTCTTTGAATAGCAACTGAGGTTTATGAACACGATGTTGCAGGATGGTTTTATGAATATCATCAATTAAATTATCCAAAATTTGACGACCATCTGTTTTAAGATGATGCTCCCCCTCAAATCCAGCGATTAAGCAGTAATACGTCAGCTCTAAAATATCCAGATACTGATTGGCGCGGGTTGATAAGTGGTCCAAAATCACAAAAAATTGCGTTTCAGGACCTAGTTGATTGTTTGAAGAAGGGGTAAAGGCTTTAAACGTTGTCGGCTCACCTTTTAAGCGTAAATAATTTTTCCCGATGAGCTCGTCTAACGTAGCGCAGAGTAAATAATGACTTAATGCAATGCTGTCTTCGTTAAATTGTTGATTGGTTAGGCGGCTATGGAACGCAAATAACTCATGTTCAATATTGTCGCGAAGCTGCTCGATGGCCGGGAGTGTTTGGCTAACGCCAAGACGTTCGAGTAAGGAGAGCAAAGGGCTAGCCGCAGCAACCAATGGGTTGCTGGCTGCATGAGAAGAGAAGAGCTTAGACCGGAAATACCCTAGCGGTACGAGGTTTGGCGCAGGAACATTAAAAGCGAGCTCGGTCATTTGAAACCCAGACATGCGATCGACTCCTTATTGTTGTTGCACCGCTAAACCTTTTAGAATAGTAAGTGCTGCATATAATTGATAATCTTCATGTAGTAAACTGGTTTCGTCAAGTGTTGGTTTGTCAGAATTTGTTTTTTGCTTCAAATTTCCATTACTCAAATGCCCGTTTAGCTCAGCTTCTGAAAGGCTTATCGCCCCAGATAGGTCATCAGATTTGGGGACTGCAATTTCTTCAACGACGATATCGGGTGTAATGCCTTGGGCTTGGATAGACGTACCAGAAGGTGTGTAATATAACGCGGTCGTTAATTTAATGCCACGTTTTTCGTCCAGAGGTAGTACCGTTTGCACCGACCCCTTGCCAAAACTGCGCGTTCCTAAGATGATGGCGCGCTTATTGTCTTTAAGCGCACCTGCAACGATTTCAGAGGCAGAGGCGGAACCGTTATTGATGAGAACCACCATAGGTGCATTGTTGAGAATATCTCTAGAATTCGCCATGGCCGTGAACTTCGAACCGGGTAATCTACCCTGGGTATAGACGATCATTTCTGCTTTGCCGTTTTTCTCTTTGTTCAGAAATGCGCCAGAAATTTGAATGGCTGAATCTAATAATCCGCCTGGGTTGTTACGAAGATCCAAAATCAACCCTTTCAAAGGTCCGTTCGCTTTTAATTTTAAAGCAGCGATAGCCGTTTGCATGTCTTTATCGGTCGTTGCTTGAAATTGTGTCAGTCTTACGTAGCCGTATTTATCGTCTAATAAGCGTTGCTTGACACTTTTAACTTCAATTTTTTCACGAATAACCGAGATGAGCAGCGGTTTATTAACCCCTTTACGGATAATAGTGAGCTTGATGGAGCTGCCAGGTTTTCCACGCATCATATTAACCGCATCTTTAAGTTCTAATCCTTGCACGTACTGTTTATCAAGCTTGATGATATAATCACCCGATTTGATACCCGCTTTATAGGCAGGGCTGTCCACTAAAGGTGTAATTATTTTAATGACGCCTTCTTCAATCGTTACTTCAATGCCTAATCCACCAAATTCACCATTGGTCGACAACTCTAACTCTTTGACATCGTTTTCATCTAGGTAAGCAGAATGCGGATCTAAACCAGATAACATCCCACGAATAGCGTTATCAAAGAGGACTTTGTCCTCGGTATCTTTAACATAATATTTTTTAATTAGGCTAATCACATTGGAAAAACGTTGCACATCTTCAATAGGGACTTGTTCCGAGCTATCCTCTTCGCCAAGGTCGCGGGTGGGTAGGGCTTGTAGGTTGGCGGACATACTAAATGTTACGACGATGAGCGCTGGGATAAGGCTTTTCAATCTGAACATAAGTCACTCCTTGACATGAATATTTTTTGGTAACCGCCCGCTCCATCGCTGGGAATCGCAATAATTGAGGCATGTCGGTCGAAAAACGCTCTTAAAACTTGTCCGCGCAAAGGGAGTGGGCTCATCTCGGCCTTCGCGGAGACAGGCACAAGCTTAGGTATGCGGGGCTTTCTAGAGCGCTTGTTCGGTCGACCTGCGCTCAAATCTGACGGTTCTCCAAGGGTCAAGTAACGGAGCGAATCGTTACGTTTTTTGCAGGATTTCGTTAAGTATAGTTCAAAAAACAAATGTCGCAGACTTTACAGGTGCTATTCACTGCACAGTAAAAGATGACTAGGCACTAGTGGTGCTTAAGCCATTCCAACGGCGGCACCGCTTTTCCATAACGCCTGACTTCAAAATATAATCCCGATTGTTTCAATGTACCGCTATGTCCAACTTTTGCAATTTGCTCGCCCTGGATAACAGTATCGCCTTTTTGTTTGGTAAAGGCTAGATTATTAGCGTAGAGGGTCATGAGTCCCCAGCCATGGTCAATAATCATTAAATAACCGTATCCATTTAGCCAATCTCGAAACACCACCTTGCCTGGGTATACGGCATACACCGGGCTGGCTTCAGGGCTGAAGAACACAATGCCTTGATTGATTTTTTGAATATCGAGGGCATGACTCGTCTGAACAGGAAGCGGTAGCTTTTTTTTCATACGTGTCATCGGCCGACGCGTGCGAATGACCGATTCTTGATTGAGGGTCCGTAAAATTTGCGTCAGATTTTGCCGATCTGCTTGATAAATTGTGAGGGTGTTTTCTTGAGTTTGTATTTGTTGACCCAGCCCAGCTAAGAGATGTTTACGCTGGGTTTGATAGTTGACTAATTGCAGTTTTTGCTGCTGGTGTTTTGCCTGCAGTTGCTTGAGCGCTTGTAACTCGCTATTGAGTTGTTGTTGTTGAGTGACCAGATCCGATTGTGTCTCTTTAAGTGCTTGAATGGTTCTTTGGTTGGCACGAATCACATAGTGATAATAGCTGAGTAAACGGTTGGTATCGTCTTGTTTGGGGTTGAGAAATAACCAGGCCAAAGGCGGATTATTTGGAGACTGATAGCGTGCCTGAATATGTTTACTCAGTTGTTCTTGTAAGCGTTTAAAATGCAGCGTAAGTTCCTTTATCTGTTGTTCAATCAGCGTAATAGCGTTTTGCTTTAACTGCATCGCTTGCTCGGTTTGTTTTACTTCAATTATATTTTGTTCGATTAAACGATCTGTCTTAATTAAGCGTTGTTTTAATTGAGCTTGTTGCGCAACAGTTAGGGCTAAGTGATGCTGAAGCGTGTGAATTTTAGTATCTAACTGATGAATGGAATTCTGAGTGTCATTGATTGTTTGCGCGTGAAGCGGCAGGGCGCAGAGCATGCTCAATAGCAGGGAGTTGCCTATGGAGATTGAGGGTCTAGTGGTTACCTTATGCATGGTTGTCTACCCAAAGGATGTCCCCCGTCATCATAGTTGGCGGGGTGATATTCAAAAGTGCTAGTAGCGTGGGTGCAACATCACTCAAACTAGCGGGTCCAGGACGAAATTGGCGATGAGGATCTCCCACATATAGCAGCGGTACGTGTTCACAGGTATGCGCCGTGTGGGATTGTTGGGTCCCCTCGTCAAACATACATTCCGCGTTGCCATGATCCGCTGTGATCAGTAAATGACCCTTGACTTGTTGGATCGCTTGCCCTATGGCCTGTAACGCCTGGTCAATCGCTTCAATCGCTTTTACTGCCGCATTAAAATCGCCCGTGTGCCCCACCATATCTGCGTTAGCAAAGTTGCAAATGATAACATCATAGTGTTGCGAATGGATCGCTTTGATTAACGCGTTTGTGACTTCTGGTGCACTCATTTCTGGTTGTAAATCATAGGTTTTAACTTTCGGAGAGGGGATTAAGAGTCGATCTTCTCCCGGAAAGGGTTGCTCCGCGCCGCCATTAAAGAAAAAAGTTACATGCGCATATTTTTCGGTCTCAGCGATGCGCAGCTGGTGTAATCGATGGTGAGCGATGACCTCACCTAAGGTATCTCGCGGATTTTTTCCAGGAAACACAGGAAGGGTAGCTAATTGCGTGTCATAACGTGCCATGCTCACAAACTGTGCCAATTGCGGTATTGATTTGCGTTGGAATCCCTCGAAATCAGAATTTAAAAACGCTTCTGTCAATTGTTTGGCACGGTCGGCTCTAAAATTGAAATAAAAAATACTATCACCGGTTGCGATCCGGACACCGTCACCAATGGTGGTTGCTGGAATGAATTCATCGGTTAAGCCTTCGGCGTAGTAAGCATCAACGGCTTCTTCTGCCGTGGAAAATTGATGAGGGCTTTGCCCCTGTGTCATGAGAGTGTATACAGCTTCTATGCGTGACCAACGTTGATCACGATCCATGGCCCAATAACGTCCGGTGATCGAGCAGATGCGAGCGACAGGGAAGCGTTTCAGAACAGTGTCGAGTTTAATCAAGCTATCTTTGACGTGCTTAGGAGGGGTATCACGACCATCAAGGAATAGGTGTAACTGTACGTTGAAAAATTGCTTTTGAGCACATAATTCTAGAAATGCGAATAGATGATCTTGGTGGCTGTGTACCCCCCCTGGTGAAAATAATCCCATGACATGAATGGCGTGCTGGCTATGTTGCATGGACTCTATCATCGACAGGAGCACACGATTTTGGAAAAATATCCCATTTTGAATCGTTTGATTAATGGCTGTGAATTCTTGTAACACCAGTCGCCCGGCTCCGATATGCATATGGCCGACTTCTGAGTTGCCCATTTGTCCATCTGGCAAACCAACAGCGGTACCAGAAGCGTTGAGGAGCAGATGCGGACAAGTTTGCCACCACTGATGCCACTGAGGTGTTTTAGCCGCAGCAATGGCATTGTGTTCAACTGATTCTCGATATCCAAATCCGTCTAAAATGACTAATACAACCGGATGACGATTTAACATAATTTCACTTAATTTTTTTCTGCAAAGAGGTTAGACTATAGGCCATTTTTGCTGTTGGAAGAAGTGTTTGAAACAAAAAATACCAAAACATGTTGCCATAATCATGGACGGAAATGGACGTTGGGCTGAAAATAAAGGCTTATCTCGCAGCGAAGGACATCGGGCTGGTGTCGAGGTCGTTAAGCACATTATTCGAGCGAGTATGGAGCATACTATTCCGGTCATTAGTCTTTGGGCATTTGGTCGTGATAATTGGGCAAGACCCCAACCAGAAGTCGATTATCTGATGCAATTGTTGTCGTCAGCCTTAGAAATGGAATTAGACGCGCTCCATAAAAACGAGGTGCGGCTGCTCTTTACCGGGGACCGCACCGAATTATCAGACGCTTTGCAGCAAGCGATTGGCAGTGCTGAACGGTATACTCAGCAAAATACGCGTTTAACCGTGAATGTCGTGTTCAACTACAGTGGTAAATGGGATATTGTTCAAGGCGCCAAGAAATTGATCCAAGACGTTGTAGCAGGCACAGTCGTTTTTGAAGATATTGACGAGTCGTTATTTGCGCGCTACCTGAATGCGCATGATTTACCGGATCCCGATTTATTTATTCGCACGAGCGGTGAACAGCGTATTAGTGATTTTTTTCTTTGGCAGTTAGCCTATACCGAGTTATATTTTTCAGAGGTATGTTGGCCTGACTTTACGTTAGAAGAATTTTCGAGAGCATTACAATGTTTTGCCGAACGCGAGCGACGCTATGGTAAAACGTCTCAACAGTTGAATGAGTCTTATTATGCTTAAACAACGGCTGTTAACCGCATCGATTTTGATCCCTATTGTGTTGTTAATTCTTATTTATGCTAACAATTGGCTGTTGATGGGGTTTGTTGGCTTAGTGGTGGCATTGTTGGCATGGGAGTGGACAACGCTCGTACCTATTCACCAAACTGCCATAAAAATAGGATATATTTTTGTCAGTTTGATCTTAAGTTTCGTGATGCCCGGGATGATACCTTACGCTTTGTGGGGTGTGATTATCTTATGGGTAGGAATTACGCTGATAGTCGTTGTATATCCGCGGACGCTTACCATTTGGGGGAAATCTTGGCTTGTAGCGGGCTTGGGGTGGGTGATGTTAAGCTTATTTGCTAGTAGTTTCTGGTGTTTATATCACAACCAACATGGCCTTGCGTTAATGGTATACCTTTTATGCTTGGTATGGGCGACGGATACGGGCGCTTACGTTGCAGGCAAGTGCTGGGGGCGCCGCAAACTGATTCCTAACGTAAGCCCAGGTAAAACCTATGAAGGTTCGCTGGGTGGATTGGGTGCTGCGTTGTGTGTTGCTGGAGTCGGTTTCGGATATTTTCAACCGTTGGCGATGGGGATGTGGTTTATGCAAGCAATCGTACTGATTCTCCTGTCGATGGTAGGCGATCTAGTGATTAGCATGTTGAAGCGACGCTGTCAGGTCAAAGATACGGGTACGCTATTGCCTGGGCATGGCGGTATTTTGGATCGTCTGGATAGTTTAATTGCGGTTCTGCCCTTGTCCTATTATTTTTTTCAAGGATGAGCATGATATCAACGGTGGGTTACTTTGTTGTTACCTTATTAATCTTGATTTTAGTCCATGAGTTTGGTCATTTTATTGTGGCGCGTTGTTGCGGCGTGACGGTGCAGCGATTTTCTTTTGGATTTGGAACAGTTTTATGGTCCTGGCAGGATAAGAAAGGTACCGAGTATGCCTGGTCACTTTGGCCTTTGGGTGGTTATGTAAAATTGTTAGATGACAGTCAAGGCCCAGTGCCTGTGGCGCAACAATCCAGAGCATTTCATCATCAATCCGCTATCATACAAATCGCAATTATACTGGCAGGGCCTTTGTTTAATTTTTTGTTTGCTTTTGTGGTATTGGGGATAGTTGCAGTCATCGGTGTCACCTCTTTAGCGCCGATGATAGATGAGGTTATACCTCATAGTGTCGCAGCCCAGGCTGGGTTAGGAGAAAAACAAGAAATTATCGAACTGGACCATCATGCGGTGAGCAGTTGGCAGCAAGTGCAAGATGTTCTATTGCCGTTGCTCAGTGCTAAGCGGGCGGTTGTTGTGACTATGAAATCTCTCCGGAATGGCCAGATTACGCAACGGAATCTGGGGTTATCGCAAGTGCCTCTTGATCCGCAGCATGCAACGTTATTTGAGCGGATTGGTGTGGTGCCTATGTTCCCTAAATCAACACCCGTGGTTGAAACGGTGACAGAAGGCTCTCCTGCACAACGAGCTGGACTGCAACCCGAAGATGAAATTTTGAGTATTGATCATCAGTTTATGACGGATTCGATGAAGGTGGTTGCGTATATCAAAGCAAGACCCGCTGCTACGATAGTGCTCGAGGTTAAACGTCATGGTCATGCGCAGCAGCTTATTGCACATTTACCTGTTGCGACCGGATATTTAGGGATTGGCCTTCGATCGCCATCCGTCCCTGCCGATTGGGTACGCGTGAATCAGGTTGGGCCAATTCAAGCGGTGAAACTGGCCTTTAAACAAACATTGAATTTGACTGCAATGACGTTTGGTTTCCTGGGCCAAATGTTGACAGGACAACTCCCCCTTGAGCACCTGAGTGGTCCAATTGGTATTGCCAGAGCCGCTGACGCTTCAGCGCACGCTGGGTTGATTGCCTATTTGACTTTTTTAGCCTTGTTAAGTGTCAGTTTGGGTGTTTTGAATGTATTGCCTATTCCAATGCTGGATGGCGGTCATTTGCTCTATTGTATGTTAGAAATAGTGACGCGCCGACCTTTGTCCTTGGCGTTTAAATCCAAAAGTGCTTTTGTGGGAACTTTAGTTATTGTGGCTATGAGTATGGTGGCTTTGAAAAATGATCTTCGGTATTAGACATGACATCATTGCACGTGGGTCTTGATCATTGAGTCTGACTCGTGATAGGGTCGCGGCAGAAAGTTTTGATTGTTACAGGACTTACGCAAAACTTCGATATGTTTGTCGGATTTAGTGTTTAATTCGGTTATTCAGTGTTCTAAAATCGGCACTAAACATAAGTCTGTCGGAGCCTCGATGTTTTGCGTAAGTCCTGTGTTAGGCAGGATGAATAATAAAAAATGAAAAATTTTAGTAAGGGCCTAGTATTGGCGGCATGTTGTGCTAGTGCTTGGCTTTCGAATGCTGCTGCAGATCAAGGATTTGTTGTCTCCGATATCAAAGTGATGGGGCTTAAACGCGTCAGCGTAGGCACGGTATTGAACTATCTCCCAGTTCAAGTCGGGGAGGAAGTGGATGCAAAAGCGACGCCGAAAATTATTCGAGCGTTATACGATACGGGTTTCTTTCAATCGGTTGTTCTTGAGCGACAAGGATCGATTCTCATTGTCCAAGTGGTGGAACGTTCCACCATCGGTTCGGTCATTGTCGTGGGAAATCAAGAAATCCCTAGCGATAAAATGAAGGATATTCTCAAGGAGATAAGTCTGGTTAAAGGCGAGGTATTTCAACGGTCCTCTCTAGAATTACTTAAAAAGAATTTAAAGCAGGCTTATAACGCACGCGGCAAGTACAATGCAAGAATCACGTCTAAAGTTACCAATCTAACTGAAAACCGGGTAGCTATCAGCGTGACTATTTCTGAAGGACGTGTCTCGAGAATTAAAGATATCAAAATTATTGGCAATCATGATTTTGCCACACACGAATTGCTCTCACAATTAACCTTGACGACCAGTAATCTGATTACGTATTTCACAAAGCAAGATCAATATTCAAAGGCGACTATGGACGCCTCCCTAGAAGCTTTGCGCTCTTTCTATCTGGATCATGGGTATATAAAATTTAAAATTGTGTCATCACAAGTCTTATTAGCGCCAGATCGCAAAGATGTCTTTATCAATATCCATATCGAAGAAGGGCCGCAATATCGATTTTCTGGATTTGATTTGGTGGGTAAATTAATTCTGCCTAGAGAAAAACTCGATGCATTAGTCCAGATCAAAAAAGGGGATATATTTTCTCGGAAAAAGGTAACAGAAACCATTTCAGATATTGGGTTAGCGTTGGGCGATGTGGGGTATGGATTTCCGGCAGTGAATGCGGAGCCTCAGGTAGATGAACAGACTAAATCCGTGTTTATGCGTTTCTTAGTTGATCCGGGCCGTCACGTGTATGTGCGTAGGATTAATTTCCATGGCAATACCAAAACATCGGATGATTTGTTGCGAAATATTATTCGGCAAAATGAGGGGGGATTATTATCCCTTCATAACATCAAAGAATCCGAACGACAATTACGGTTATTAAATTATCTAAAAGATATTGATATCAAGACTACGCCTATTCCCGGTGCGAACAACCAAGTGGATATGGATGTACAGGTGGAAGAAGCGCCTTCTGCTGAAGCCAGCGCATCGATAGGCTATGGAACGACCGGTTATCAAGTCAATGCAGCCGTGAATCAGTATAACTTTATGGGAACGGGTAAAACAGTGGGATTTGGTTTCAACTCAAGCTTGTGGGGCCAAAATTACTCGTTCAATTATTACAATCCATTTTATACGAAAACGGGTGTTGGTCGTGGCATGGATGTGTATTTTAACACGGTGAGTCCTAAACACTTAGACGTTAGTACCTACAGTTCGGATCGGTATGGCGGCGATGTTAATTATTCCGTACGCTTGGGTGATGCCAGTAGTTTTCAGTTTGGTTATGGCTACCAAGGATTAAATATTTTGTCGGTTGGTCGAGTGCAACAGATTCAAAATTTTGTGAATTTGTATGGCCGACAATTTAATCAAATTCGCTTAACTGGCGCCTGGGTCCGAAACAGTTATGACAAAATGCCTTATCCGACTCGGGGTACCAATCAGCAAGCAGTGACTTATTTTTCCTTACCTGCGTCAACTAACTCTTTAAATTTTTATAAGTTTTCGTATCAAGCGCATACTTATGTTCCTCTGTATAAAGACTTGCTATTTTCATTGTTAGGTAATATTGGCTATGGTAATACTTACGATCGTCAAGGGTTGCCTTTTTACGAAAACTTTTTTGCCGGGGGTATTGCGCAGCCTGGTCAAGTTCGTGGTTATGATAGTTATTCATTGGGACCTACCGATAGTACGGGGCATTCTATTGGCGGAAATTTATTGGTAAATGGTTCAGCTGCCCTTGTATTACCATACCCCTTCAGTCGTGAAATGATTCGTACGTCTTTATTTGTAGATGGGGGTAATGCGTTTGCAGAGGGTATTCCTGCCGCCTTGACCGGCACACCAGCGGGTCCTTTGCGTTTTTCAGGCGGACTATCGTTAGAGTGGCGTTCCCCTATGGGACCTTTGGCTTTTAGTCTTGCAGCACCGATTAATAAGCAACCGTCCGACCAGCCGCAGTATTTCCAATTTTCGGCTTCAACAGGGTTTTAAGTCTGTTTTAAAATGTGCTACGATTAGCGCTGGATTTGAGGTTATTCTTCGTGCAGTTCAGATTAAGGCTGCGCGTAGTGTCGTTATAATGTTCGATAAGGAGAAAGCATGAAGCGTTTGAGTGGTTTAGTGCTGGCGGCAACACTAGCAGTGGTTAGTGCTAATTTGTTTGCAGATGGTTCAAGGATTGGCGTGGTTGATTTGCAAAAAATCATGCAAACCTCTGCACAAATGAAGTCCATACAAGAAAAATTGGAAAAAGAATTTAAACCACGCAGAGATAAATTGATTGCTATGGAAGAAACGCTTAAGAAAGATATGGAAAACTTTAAGCGGGATACTGCCATCATGAGTCAATCACAGCGTAAAGATTTAGAAAAGAAAATTGTAGGGGAACAACAGCAATTCGAGCGTGATGGCCAACAATACCAGCAAGAATTGAGCACGGCCCATAACGAAGCGATGGAAGCGTTTTATACTAAAATTCGTGCTGCGATTTCCAAAATCGCTGAACGCGAGAAGTATGATCTTGTCCTACAAAAAGATGCCGCGCCTTTTAGTGTTGATAAACTTGATGTGACGGCTAAAGTCATGCAGGAAATCAAGTAAGATAACCAAGGCGCTTAGTTTTTGTGTGCCGTCTCCTCTAGCCTTCTCGGTGGCGATGGTGCTAAAAGTTAGTAACGAGTCAGTACCTTTCAAGGTTCACCCAATGGGGCGGTTCCTTGAAAGGTACTGACTCGTTATGATAAATGTAGTTTTAGTTTAGTTGTGTGAGATAATCGATGAGTGAATCCGTGGATATCAATGCCATTTTTAATTTATTGCCGCATCGCTACCCGTTTTTGTTGGTAGATCGTGTACTGGACTATAAACCCTTCGAATACTTAACAGCCATTAAAAATGTAAGTATTAATGAGCCTTTTTTCAATGGGCATTTTCCTGGAAATCCTATTATGCCTGGGGTTTTAATGTTAGAAGCCTTAGCGCAAGCATCAGGGATCCTCTCAAATTTGTCACGTTCTCCTGAAGAAGGATACGAATTTTTTTATTTTTTTGCGGGCATTGATAATGCCAAGTTTAAACAAGTAGTAACACCAGGTGATCAACTGACATTGCATGTCAGTTTAGTGGCGCAAAAACGCGATTTTTGGCGGTTACACGGTGAGGTCCATGTGGGTGATAAATTAGCTTGCTCTGCTGATTTAATGAGTGCTGCAAAGCAAGTAAAGAAGGAAAAAAATTAATGTCTGAACATGCAATCCGTTACCCAACAGCCGCGCTTATCTCTGAACATGCCGTGATTCACCCGTCAGCAAAGATTGCTGAGGGCGTTGTGATAGGTCCTGGCACTATCATCGGTGCAGATGTGGAAATAGGAGCCGGTACATGGATTGGACCTCACGTGGTGGTCCAAGGCCCCACTCGGATTGGACGTGACAATAAAATTTTTCAATTCGCTTCCGTAGGGGATGCTCCCCAGGACAAGAAATATAAAGATGAACCCACACGTTTAGAAATCGGCGATAATAACTTGATTCGAGAATTCACCATGATTAGTCGTGGCACCGTGAATGGCGGAGGGGTCACTGTCATTGGTAGTGACAACTTCTTCATGGCTTACAGCCATGTGGGCCATGATTGCCGTGTCGGTAATCAAGTATGCTTAGTGAGCTATGCAGCATTGTCGGGACATGTAGTGGTTGATGATTATGCTAATATTGGTGCATACGCTGCTGTTCATCAATTTTGTCATATCGGCGCCTATGCTTTTATTGCACGTGCGACCTATGTTACAAAAGACGTTCTTCCCTATCTGATGATCGCCGGTCAAGATACGTCAGCATGTGGACTCAATTCCGTTGGGTTACGTCGCGGCGGTTTTTCTTCCGAAGCCATTGACGCGTTGCGACGAGCCTACAAAATCATTTTTCGCAAGGGATTGACGGTTCAACTAGCATTGGTAGAGCTAGAGTTGATGCGCATCGAGCATCCAGAAGTGATTCCTTTAATTGATGCGCTCAGCAGTTCGACGCGGGGTATTGTTCGGTAAGCGGTGGGCAAAAAAATGAGCGGTCTTTTTTTTTAAAAAAAATTAACCTGGATAATCATGGATGAATAACATCAGTAAACAGGCTTATGATGATCAACAAAGCGCAGACAGAGTTTAGAACTCAAGATCAAACTGATAGCAGAGCCTTCGAAACTTGGTATCGTAATGAAGATGTACAGCGTCTGATTTGGCAAATCTACCGAGACATTCCTGCGAACAAGAAATATCATTTTCTAAAACCCTATGTTTTTTATGATGGCCTGGATAATGAAGCCACTACGCTGGATAAATTGCTAGGCGCTTGCCATCTACTCTTACTGGAACAACATCTAAAATATCTGCCTTTTATACTAAAACCCGGGATGTCTCAACATTTTTGTGCAGGATTCATTCATGTCGATCCTGATTATATTTATATCTTTGACCCTTTAGGCTCAAGCTTAAGCACGAATAGCTTTCGGAAGCGTTTTGGCGTATCTACATCAAATCAGATTGCGGACTTGCCTGTCATCGTCTCCTCGGAAAAAATTCAAAATCCCCGTTATGAAGACAAAGGGGGATTCGTTTCATGCGGCCCACTATGTGTTGAATTTTTAGACTATATCATGAATCATCCTGAGGTTGTGCCTGACTCTAGTGTGCCTACCTCTTCGATCATTTCACCAGACTTTGGAGCGCTGATAGAGAGTGATCCGGAAGGTTATCGGACTTTTATCGTAACAATCAGAGAAAAACACGACCGATACCTGAGTGCACTATCTGATGAATTGCTAGCGTCCGAGGAGTTCCAAGGGTTTTATCAAGAATTAACAAGCGCACTCGTTTCTTTGGGGACAGTAGCGGAGAAAGACGATACTGTTTTAGGATTTGAACCCTCTGCATTCACCGTCAATTATAATACTAAAAATGTCGAACGGATAATTCAACAGATTTATCAAAATACTTCGCCCGACATGCAACCATTGTTCATTCGACCACATGTCTATGACAGTGAAAATCTAAATTTAGTCGAAGAATTGACAGACCGTCATCGAATATTAGTTGAACAAAATTTAAATTATTTTCCGTTTCTTTTCAAACCCAAGTTATCTCAACATTTTTATGCGGGCTTGGTCGTGCGCAACCCTAACTTTGTTTACCTATTTATTCAAAATGGCACTATTCAGGCTGCAACGAATCAAAATCTGATCGCCCATCTTGGTTTGTCCTCAAAGCATTTCATTGGCGATCTAGCCCTGCAAGTGTCACCGCTGACGCTCCCTGGGCTCCCTGACAATACAAATATATGTACATTATTAAGCATCGAATTTCTCGACTTCATCATGAATCATGAAAAAACTTTTCAAAGCCCTCATAAATTTATAGCGTTGCTGAACATTCATGGTGATGATTACTCAAGTTATATCAACAAGTTAATCCAAAAACAAAAAATTTCTCATCGAAAAGGCCCTCCGGCTTTCGATGTCGTTCCGTCCAGTCCGAGCTCAGCGGTTAAGCCCACCCACAATGAACGTATTCAGAGTGGTATCAAAAATGCGCAACAAACTTACTTCCAATATTATTTTGAATTATTAAACGTAGTTTTGAAACTGCAACAAGAATACAACCATGCAGCCCCTTCCCAAGCTCTAAAATTAGCGCTATCTGAAGCACGCATTGTACTGAATGAACTCCGATTACGGTTACCCTTCAATGCGGCTCAAAATAATTTCCTCCCTACGATGCTCAGCCGTGATGAAAGGCTCCTTCTACGTTTAGCCGATCTATGCTCACATGTAGCACATGGTCTGATTTTTATAAACCAAAATCAAGTTCCACATGAAGCTCAGATGTTCAGCTATATAGGTGGTTTCTCTGGAGAAGTGTCTAACGTACGCTATGATTTCGCAGCGCATCAGCGATATATGCGACATATATCTGAGACAGCATTACTTTTGCCTGGTGCCGGTTGGCATCATCTGAATAAAGCATTATTTATCCTAGCAGGCGTCATGATGATACTATGCGGCATGCTCGTTGTGGGAGCGACCACTCCGATCAGTGTTGGCTCATTGTTGACCCTAGCGGGTGCGGCCACACTGAGCGCTGGCATTGGTTTTTTTGTCGGACGAGATGCGGGCCTCGCAAGTGCAGCTGACAAGGTAAAAATGCAAACCACTCATGAAATAGGCTCATTAGGCACTTGATATCTATTTTCCTGGTTAGTAAGCGATGGGGTTGAATGCTCAACACCCCCCAAATATCTTGGTTTCATGGGTTTGACCAAAGGGCTGACGATGAATTCGTTAAAAAAATATCCAAAAATACTTCAATGTCAGCAGATTAGCGCTTTTTGCTAGCGCTTCATCTGCCTTGTCCAGGATCATTTTTTTTCTCGCTACCGGGTTTTTCTTGATCGGTATCCGTTACTTCAGGGTTAAACAAAGCGCCAAGAATCCTAACTCTAAAAAATCCAGCAGGCTTTTTATTGCTTTCGGGGTTATTGGTGTCCGTCACCCCTATCGCTTTTAATTTACTTAAGAAATATTGAATATCCGGATCGGATGAAGTCAATAGGGCAGGGTTATGGATGATAAATTGAGAGGTTTTTAATTGTTCATTTAATTCGGCAATGATGAGTTTGAGATGTTTTAATTTCTGTTGCAGCTGTTCGCGTTTAGGCAGCGTCTTTAGATCTTTTGATATAGATTGTTGATATTCTAAGGCGACCTCTAATAATAGTTCAACCCGATGTTTTTTAGTTGTATTGTCATCGAACAATGGCAAAGTATCGTGTAATGCTAATAGTTGATTAATTTCTTGTTCAATGTAATTAACTTTTTGTAATGCGTAGCGCAGAGCATGCTCTGTAGGAAGTAAAATTTTAACCAAAGCTGTGAATTGTGGATGAGGGCTGATTTTTTCCCCCAAATGTAATACGACAAAATGATTTAAGTCGTTTCTTTCATGGAGTTTATGCGTCAGCATAGACTGGACTAACATATCCAATTGTTTATAGCGTTTGAATTCGGACTTGGATAATCCCAATTTTTTGCCCAACTTAATATCGTTGACACTGGGCGCGCTATCCGAATGTGGTTTTTGCTTGGGTGGCTCCCTTTTATTATTATGATTACTATTTTCAGACGACATAATCATATTCCTTAAAATCATAGTGCGCTAAAAATAAGATAACAGTTAATTAATAGTACAAAAATAGAGAAAAGTCCAATTTTATGATTATTTAGGCACGGGTAAGTTCGTCGCACGACTGTTACTGAATCAGGACTATTGCACAACCTCGATCGCTTCCTGAGATTGACTAATGAGAGAACCCATTTAGTCATCTAAACCCGCTCATTAAAGAGTTAATCCGCCTCGACCTCTGGGTTTTCTAAGTCCGGTTAATGTGTGATAGGAGTCCTTGCAGCGCGATAGAAACACAAGCTTTGCGAATGGCTGCGCGCGTCCCGGTTAAATGATGACAGATACTGCTCGTCTCTGCGTGATGTCCTGCCCATGCGAACCAGACAGTGCCCACTGGTTTTTCTTTATTTCCGCCCTCTGGCCCAGCAATACCGGTTACGGCCACACTGATGTGGGCGCTGCTATTGCGCAAAGCGCCTTCAGCCATCGCTAGGGCTGTTTCTGCGCTGACGGCGCCATACGTGTTTAATATTTCTGGGCTTACCCCTAAGACGGCGTGTTTGGAGGGATTCGAATAAGTTACAAAACCACAGTCAAACCAGCCAGAACTCCCGGGTTGTGTGGTGATTGCAGCAGCGATTAAGCCTCCAGTACACGATTCCGCGACGGTGCAGAGGTGATGATTTTTTTGAAGGATGGTCCCTAAGGAATTAACTAAATCGGCTATTGTCACGTTCAACCAAACACTTCTTCTAGAAAGTTGCTAATTAATTGTGTGGATCGTCTCGCTGCGGAAGCAGAAAAGATCAGCCCCTTCTCTGGGTCATGCGCTTTCGGATTAGTAAACGCATGTTTGGTGTTGCCAAACACATGAAGTTGCCAATCTACTTTTTTTGTTGTCATTTCTTGACAAAATGTATCGACAACTTCAGCCGGAGCCAAGGGATCTTCTGCACCATGTAATGCTAAAACTTTAGCATGGATGGGAAGACTTTCTAGATCGACAGGTTTTTCTAGCAAGCCATGAATACTTACAGCACCCCTGAGTTCTGCGCCAGCGCGTGCCAAGTCCAAAGCACATAGACCACCAAAGCAAAAGCCAATGGCCGCGATTTTTTTTTGGTCGATTTCTGGCATAGTGGTGGCGGCATCGAAAGCTGCTTGGACACGTGTGCGTAGTAATAATCGATCGTTAATCAAAGGATGAATCAAAGCTTGTTTTTCTTCCGTGGTGGTTCCATTTTTTCCTAACCCATACATGTCAATGGCAAAGCTAACATAACCCAATTCAGCGAAAATATGCGCTTTTTGTCGGACAAACTCATTTTGCCCAGACCAATCGTGAATAATGAGTACGCAGGGTTTGGGTCGGTCATCTTGGTCGTTATACGCCACATAGCCATGAAGTTCCAATTCCCCATGGTAATAAATATAATTAGAACGGTACATGTAAACACTCCTTGTTAACAATGATTTAGGATAGTATATGATGTTTATAAGCGATTTAACAATGAATTCAAATGATACACACAGTTGAGCA
Organism: Legionellaceae bacterium; assembly: GCA_947504795.1. Lineage (GTDB taxonomy): Bacteria > Pseudomonadota > Gammaproteobacteria > Legionellales > Legionellaceae. The sequence goes on along the minus strand of CANNJG010000006.1, from coordinate 300 downwards.
AGCGCAGGCATTACAGCAACAAGGATTGCATCAAGAAGCGATTGAAATTTACGAGAAATTAATTCATTTGGATCCTATGCAGATGGATATTTGGGGGTATTTGGGAGCTGCTTATATTGCATTAGGAGACCGGCAGCACGCTAAAGATGTTCTGCATCGGGTTTTAGCGTTAGATCCTAAGAATGCAAAAGCGCATAATAATTTAGCAGGCATGTATGCTGTCGATCAAGATTATCTCAAAGCCCTGCGGCATTATCGCGATGCTGTGCATAGTGAGCCGGGATTTGTTGTAGCGCATTT
>CANNJG010000005.1 GCA_947504795.1 Legionellaceae bacterium | reverse complement strand
TAAGAAGACCAACTTTATGTTTAATGATTTTAGCAGTATTATCTATCATGAGAGTTTTCCTTTGTTTTGGTTTAAAGTTTGCACTTCTATCAAAACCGAAAACTCTCACCTTTTCAAGTGATTTGTCAGATTAGGTTCGAACTAATACATATAAATATGTGAATGGATTTATCCTGAGCCCATTGCCTTAATAGGGCTCGATGCGGTTCTAAATGGGGGGTTGGCTAGGTGACTAGTCGACTCTACCAGATCACCTGTATTCATGAATATATTTCCCCGTACTTTTCACCCAAGCAATCGAGAATGATTTTCTGTCGGCTGTTAATATTTATTACACCCCTTACGACTTGGCCGATGCTTAATTCGTGTATTCCAATAAAACATGCGAACACCGACTTTGCAGTTGGTTTTTGAGTTGGTTTTTTCTTCATGTCAGGGAAAAACAGGTTTTTGGCTGTTAGTTCCCGTCGAATAAGGTGCTCAAGGGCGGCATAGATCATGAGACAACAGGTCATGATCATAAGCAAAGCCTCAATACGCTGTGGATTTTTTAAGTATAATGATTAAACGTGGACTATTACGAAACTATTTGATCGAACAGGTTAAATCCGACTGTTTCGATGGGTTTTGCGTAAGTCCTATAAAATAAGGATTAAATTCCTGCTATGATTGACAACATTACCCCATAGTTTTCTTGCCTCCCACCATCTGTCATAACCCGCGTTGACTCTAAAAACAAGAATCAATCCCATGATTAACCCTCCATATTCAAAAGGACCAATCGGTAAGGTAGTCGATGGGAATAAATAACATAGATACGACACCAGGCAAGTGTAAATAATAATTAAACCTACTTTTTTCATGACTTTTGGGGTAACGGATCCCTTCCATGCTAAAGCACTTTTAAAAAACCCTGGGTATTCAGGTTGATTTTGTAAGCTATCATTTAAATTCATATTTAATTTTACTCGACTATTTTATATTGAACGTATTAACTGTCCCGCTTTGATAATTTTTGCCGATCTTTCATCGGTTTTCAAGTTAGTCCTAACTGTCTCTCGTTATCACTTCCCAAATAAATTGGGATATCCCGGCAAATAACTCTGTAAAGTGGTGGCAGGGTTGCTGGTGGCGACGGAGCCTAATCCTTTCAATAAAATTTGAAAATATACGTTATTGTTATATTCTGGCAATAACGTATCCAATCCTATACTTTTAAACGTTCGCCCACCCATCAATCGAAAAGCCCAACAACACGCATCATATTGCACGCCAAACAGGGTAAGCATACTGTATTCTTTCGAAACGTTATAACTGTACACGCCCAAACTGCTCCAATTATCATTTAGAGGCCACGCATAGCTGCCAGTGACTTGATTCAATGCATTATTTTGGACCCCTACTTCAGGCGCTATAAACACATTACCACTGACTAAATAACTGTAGCCTAAGCCTAAAATACGGTTGGGTGTGGGTTGATAATGTAGATTTAAATTACCATTATTGGTTCTATGCGTGGTCACGTCCCACACATAATCTGCAGAGGCCATCCAAGCGGCATTCAACGTATAAGTTGCTTTTGAAGCGATCGGTGACCAGGACGCTGAAGGCGATACATACCCTAAAAATAAGGGGCTGTCGGTACAATTTCCTGCCGGATCATAACACAATTGCACTTTACGTTCTGAAAAATAGCGCAGCTGCCCAAGCGTCACCATCGCTTTTTCGCGTCCTGTGTGCGGGGATAACCAGCGTGACGTCACTCCATATGCCAATTGATTGGCATCGGAAATTCTATCAAAACCAGAGAAGCGATTGGTTCTAAACAGTTGATCCGTATTAAAAATCATATACGCCGAATCAAAAGACGGAAATTGCGACTGATTGTCGTAAGGCACTTGTAAATAATAAAGGCGCGGTTCTAAGGTTTGCGTCATCGCATTATTGAACAAATGGGTCGCGCGCTCGAAGGTTAAACCGCTATCAATATAAAATCTAGGAATCACCCGATTGAAGGATTCGGATTGTGTATAGCCTGTACCATTGGTCGCGCTGTTACGCGACAACCCGTAATTATTTTCCACCATTTCCACATTCGGTGTAATATACCCCCAGGTAGTTAACCAAGGGAACATCAAAATAGGATTCAAATGATAGCGAGAACCCTGAGGTTGGGCATGATCAAGTCCCGTCCAGCGAAAATAATCGAATTGATTTAAAATATTTAAATGCCCGTGCAGCGGTAATTCGCGATATTCACCTTCGGCAATCAACTGAGGCAATCGATCATAAATATCAGACACAGCCGATTGATTCACTGGGTGCAAGGTTTGATAAGACTGTAATGTACCGCCCAATAACCAATGATCCGTCATATACGATAGCGTACCGCGCCTCAGCAATTGATTTTCACTGGATATCGCTAGATTTGTATTAAAATCCTGTAAATAATAATCGTCGGAAACCTGTTGAAAATCGATATTCAGATTCAGACTCTCGACGAAGTCAATATTATCTCTCACCAGTACTGACCAACGATCCGTGGATAACGTATCCAAAATAGGAAATTGAGCTTCATGGCTATGAATGAAAGTTTTAAATGCTTGATCTTTAGGTAAGACGGTCCCCGCCAGCAGCCCACTCGAATGCTTGGTTAAAAAACGCGTATTCCCCCCTAGCATCCACCCCCGTGAGCTATACAGATGCGGCACAAAGGTCGCATCATAATTCGGGGCTAAATTTAAATAATAAGGAAAAGCAAAATCAAAGCCACTAACGTTGGAATAGCCTGCTAAAGGCATTAAAAATCCGGATTTACGTTCTTTGCTCGTTGGGAAGCTCAAATAAGGCGTGTAAAGCACCGGAAGACTCCCTAAGCGTAATAAGGCATCCCGTGCAACGCCAGTCGATTTGTTCTTACTAAAACGAATATCTTTAGCTTCAATTTGCCAAGTGCGAACCAAAGGCGAACAGGTGGAATAGGTCACTTTATGCAAATGATACGCTTGATCAGCAAAACGCTGTACCCATTCTGCCGTCCCCCAAGCCGGTAATTGCGCGGCATAACGGTCCGTATCAAACCGATACACCACGTTGTTAATGCGCCCAGATTTGTCTTGTGGGTTAAGCGTCGCTGATTGCGCACGCATGAAACGGCCGGGCTCTGTAAACTGGACACTCGAAGTTAACTCAATTCTTGTCACTTGCATCGTGCTCGGATCCCGGTAAATCTTGGCAGTATCTGCGGTCACCTTGCGATTTATTTGTTTTACCTGCACATGTCCTTGTAATTCAGACTGACCGGAAGGATTTAAAGACACTTGATCGGCCTTTAATTCAATCGTTTCTGGATCTAAAAGCGGAATGATTGACGCAGTTTGGTACGACCCACGGCACAACGTCGATGTATTCGCTTGCCAGTAGAGGCAATCTGCGATACGTTCGCGCGCTGCCTTAGTCCCAGACTGCGTTTTTGCCAACACACAGGCTTGAACAGACTCTGCCAACATAGGCTGAGACGTCACATCAGCTTTCGCCTCTTGCTCGCCAACACCCATAGCAACTACCAACACCAAGTAGCATGTCGTATAATAGAATTTAATCTGAGTCACAAAACGCCAACACCCATCAACAAGGGCAGGAAGTATAACATGCAAACTCGTGAAAACGCACTTCATGAATGGTTGAAAACCATATATCCTACCATAAATTTTACACTCACACCTTTAGCGGGAGATGCCAGCTTCAGGCGCTATTACCGTGTACAACAAGACCTGTTAAGCCAAGTCGTTATGGATGCTCCGCCCACTCAAGTTACGCTGGCACCGTTTGTCAACATTGCTGAACTTTTGACGGAGCATGGCATTAAAACACCTCAAATTCATGCGATAAATTACACTGCAGGCTTTGCATTATTAGAAGATTTTGGCAATGTGTTATTTGGAGATGCCATAAAAGAACCTCAAAGTATGACCGCGTTGTACGAAGGTGCCATCCGCTTATTGTGCCAAATGCAACAAAGTACCATTCAACCCACACAATTGGCCGTGTTTGATCAAACCTTTATGCTCGAGGAAATTGCTCTATTTGAGGATTGGTTTTTAAAACGCTACCTTGGCTTATCATTGAGCCGCGCTGAACAGCAGCTCTTGATCGACACGTTTCAACGTTTGACTGAGGGTATTATCCGGCAACCACAGGTTTTGGTTCATCGTGACTATCATTCTCGCAATATCATGCTGCCCGATTATCCGCATGCTGTTAATCCCTTTGCTATGGGGCTGATTGATTTTCAAGATGCGATGCTAGGACCCATTGCCTATGATTTGGTCTCGTTACTCAAAGATTGTTATATCCATCTCCCCCCCGAACTCGTATCCAGCAGTCTCAGATTGTTCTTTGACACAGCGCAGATTTCTAGGCACTACACATTGCCTGAATTTCAACACGCATTCGATTGGTGTGGTTTACAACGCCATTTGAAAATCTTAGGGATTTTTTGTCGTTTGCATTTTCGGGATAATAAATCTAATTATTTACACGATTTACCCTTAACGTTTCAATATATCATGGCGTGTGCGGAAACGTATCAAGAATTTTCTGCATTTGCTCAATGGCTCCACGATCGGGTCAAAAATCCTTTTATGAGCGCCCGACAATGAAAACAGCTATGATCCTAGCCGCAGGACGGGGTGAGCGCTTGCGACCTTTAACTCATCATATGCCGAAAGCGTTATGCTCATTATTGAGCAAACCGTTAATTGCGCATCATTTGCGTCATTTAGTTCAATCCGGTTACCAAAAAGTGATCATTAACCATGCCTATCTAGGCGGACAGATCCGTCATTGGGTGAGGCATGAAACATTTGGGGATCTCGAGATTCATTTCTCCCCTGAACCACCAGGTGGACTAGAAACAGGGGGAGGCATTATTCATGCCTTACCCTTGTTAGGCTCAGAACCCTTTCTGACGATAAACGCTGATATTTTTACTGACTATGACTTAATTAACTTACACTTACCTCAGGGTAGCTTGGTCCATGTGGTATTAGTCAATAAACCCAGCTATCGTAGGGTAGGGGATTACGGATTGTCCGCAAACGGTTTATTAAACAATGAAGAGAAGGCGTATATTTTTTCAGGGATCACGGCTTATCATCCCAATTTTTTTAAACAAGCAACCCCGGGACGCTACTCCGTGACACCGATGATTCGTCAAGCCGCTAACCAAGCACTTGTTTCCGGGGAACTTTACCACGGCGTTTGGTTTGATATTGGAACAGCCACACAATTATTAATGGCAGAGGAAACCTTAGAAAAAACAGCCAAACCCATCTAAACGGACATCATAAATGCTGGGAATTATTGATTCGGTTGAACCCCTGTTTCCGTATTAGGCGCTTCGGATGACTGACGGTGCTTAGCCTCTTCTTGTAATTCTGGAGGCGCATATACCAAAGAAAGGTTAATATTGGGATCCAACTTCTTAACAGTATTAATCAAGCCCTTATCTTCATCTGCGATCAATCTCAATATATCATCGGGTCGGGTTTTCTTGGGTCGATTAGTCCCCTCCGTTTTATGAAATACTACTCCCGTATCATCAGCACGCATACCATTCGTGACCAACCACGAGTGAACAATCTTATCAAGCACGTCTAATATTTTTTTATGCTCAGCATTGTTTACATCCATCACTTCCTGATTGACCATATAGCCACGATTGAATTGTGCATTATTATCGACGTCATACACTAAGATAATATCTGAAAGCTCATGACCTTTACCTAAATTCGCATTAAGCTTTTTTATACCTTGTATCGCCGAGCCATCCACATGATTGAAGGTACCCGATTTAAACACCTCTACTTGCTGTTCCTCAGCAGTACCATACCAACATTCTTTCGAAACACGAGCTAACAGCTCACCACGAGCCGCTAATGACTCTATCGAAGTGCGAATAGCCTCTAGGATATCGTTATAGTCTGGAAGGATACGCAGCTTTTTTGCCATAGCCGTAACACCCTGTTCAATAAAAGCCATGGATACCGCGCTACCGCACCCTAGTTCATCCGCTTTAGCAATCGCTTGTGGTTCTGGGGGTGTTTCAAACGCCGAAGCGCCCATAATAACTCCTAACTATATCAATGATTCATAACGTTTAGCCGCGACTTCTTTAAAATCAAATTCATCCACCAAAATCGCATCCCAGCACGCCTCTTCAATCGCCAGCACTGTTTCCACATCAGCGGATTGAAGTGTACCGTCTTTGACTTTGGCTAGCAAGGCATCACGCAACCCCTCTCGTTTACCATGATATGTCTCTAATACGGTTTTATAAATATCCGGATGTTTATTCAACAGTTCAAAGGCATGTTCAACTCGATCTAACGGCTGGGTTGGGTCCCCACTTAAATAGAGCGCGCGCGACATCATCCGTCGAAAATCGTTGGGACGTTGCATCAATTGTGCCAATTTATGGCTCAACTTATCATACGGATAATGCATCGTCTGACCTAAGGGGAATAACAACCAACTAGCCATATAGCCTAATATCCGCGCCGGGTAATTCTGACACAGATCCATCATCGCTTTTTGAGCATGATAGAAACAGTACTGTAACGCCCATTCTGCATGAACGCGATGATCGGCGCTGTCCTGATGTTCTTGAGCAACGCGGAGAACCGCCATGGCCATATACAGATACGACATGCCATCAGCGAGTCGTGCTGAGATCCGTTCTCTGCGCTTTAATGCCCCGCCCAGCAATATTAAAGATAAGTCAGAAATCCACGCAAAGGCACTGCTTAAACGCGCTAAACGCTGCGCATATTTTTTCATAGGACCTGAGGGTACTTTGCTAAACTTACCCCCGGTCCATGCTGTAGAAACAGCCGTTGCAAAATTTTGTAGAAAATAATAGATATGTTGCCAAATTAATTTACTAAATTTTCCACGATCGCCACTGATAATTGCGGCTAATTCATCATGGATAAAAGGATGACACGCCATCGAGCCCTGTCCAAAAATCAACAAATTCCGGGACATAATATTCGCACCTTCTACTGTGATAAAAATAGGAATAGAGGCATACAGAGCAGCCAAGTAGTTACGTGGTCCCAGCACAACTGCGCGTCCTCCATGAATATCCATGGCATTATTCAGCGCAACGCGCGCGAGTTCTGTATTATAATATTTGGTCAATACCGACGCCACCGAAGGCTTTTTACCTTCATACACAGCAGATAACGTTAATAGCCGTGTCGCATCCATCACGTACGCCAGCCCTGCGATTTCAGCAAGCTTTTCTTCAATGCCTTCAAACTGACCAATTTCTACATGAAATTGCCGACGAATGCGTCCATACGCACCGCATGAAACATAGGCGAGCGCGCCCGCGCCGACACTGAGTGCAGGTAAAGAGATAGCGCGCCCAATAGATAAACATTCTACCAACATTTCCCAACCGCGTCCGGCATTCGCTTGCCCACCAATAATTTGACTGATCGGTACAAAAATATCAGAACCACGAATGGTTCCATTCATAAACGGTTGCTGAATGGGTAAATGGCGATTACCAATTTCTAAATTAGGTGTATTGCGATCCACCAGTACACAGGTAATTCCTTGAGAACCCAGACCTTCCAATAACCCTTCGGGGTCGCGCAAATTCAAAGCTAATCCGATAAGGGTTGCCACTGGCGCCAAGGTAATCCAGCGTTTGCTCAAGGTTATGGACAACCCTAATACCATTTTGTTTTTTACCTTTTTGCGCACAACAATGGCTTCAGATTGAATCGAGGTGGCGTCACTGCCAGCTCGGGGTTCGGTTAGCGCAAAGCAGGGAACATCAATTCCTTTGGCTAAGCGCGGCAAATAATGTGCCTTTTGCTCGTCGGTTCCGTAATGATCCAGTAATTCACCCGGCCCCAGAGAGTTCGGGACCATGACCGTCACGGCGGCCGAACCTGAGCGGCTGGAAATTTTGACGACAATATCGGAATGTGCGCGTGCAGAAAACCCTTTACCACCGAAGGCTTTCTTGATAACCAAACCGAAAAACCCATGATCTTTTAAATATTGCCACACATTTTCAGGTAGATCATTTTGCTGCTGAATTTGCCATTCATCGAGCATGGCACACAACGTTTGCGTTTCATTGTCTAAAAATGCTTGCTCTTCTTCGGTTAGTTTGGTTTCGACTTTAGTTAATCTATCCCAATCAATCGCACCACGAAATATGTCTTGCTCTAACCAGGTATCTCCGGCATTGAGCGCAGTCTCTTCGGTTTTGGAGAGTTTTGGCACCGATTGCGTGGCTTTACGAAACAGTTGAGTTGCTATCATGTCGCGCAGCACTTCAAAGCGCAATAGCGCAATGATGCCAACAATTATACTCCACATCACGATCCCGACTATCCATGGAAAACCCACCACAAACGTCTCAATAAACAGGTATATCCCGGAGCCGATTTCCCAAATAATGGGATTGCGGGAATAACTAAGCAGGTATAATGTAAAAATGATATACAATAAGAGAAAGCAGAGTGTCATAGACCTATCCTTATGTAAAAAATCCTATCCATCGTCTTTACGTACGAAGGGAAGCCATCAAAAAGCTCGGTGCACAGTGTCGTGGATTACTGCGCTAATCCTCGGAATACCGATACATACCCATGCACATTAGATAAGACTACCAGGACTTGCAAAAAACGTCGATCTCTTCCTGGCATTTAGTCCTATAAGCGCCCTCATTCAATTCTAAATTTGCCTCTACCTTGGCGTTTTGCGTCAATTTTGTTAAAGATGCCTACTGTTAGGTTTAGAATTAAAATGCTGATTTGTCAAAATAAATGAAACAACGACCCATCTTGATTATTATCTGAAATTAAGCGATAATTTTTACACTTTTTTATCCTACAAAAGCAGTAAGCTTCAACTACTTTTTCTAGGTGTATAGGCACGCACATGGCCATCCGCAAAATTTTATATTTACCCCACCCTAAACTCCGTCAAAAATCAGTCGCAGTCACCGTGTTTGACGATGCGCTTCAAACACTGGTTGATGATATGTTTGACACCATGTACGATGCCAAGGGGGTAGGACTCGCCGCACCTCAAATTGGCGTCAACCTCCGGTTGTCTGTTATCGATGTATCGCACGATAAAACCCAACAGTTGGTTTTAGTCAACCCTGAACTTATTGCTGCGGATGGCGAAGTTGAATATGAAGAAGGCTGCCTCTCAGTCCCCGGTGCTTATGATACCGTCATCCGGGCAGAAACCGTCACACTACGAGCGTTAGATCGTCATGGAAAACCTTATGAAATGGCGGCGTCTGGACTACTAGGCGAATGTTTTCAGCATGAGATCGACCATATGAATGGGAAGCTTTTTGTAGATCTGCTGTCACCGTTAAAACGCAGTGTCGTTCGACGTAAGCTCGACAAATATCTCAGGGATCAGCAGCATAAATGACGCCGCTGCGCATCGTGTTTGCAGGCACACCAGAATTTGGGCTCCCTTGTTTAGAAGCCTTGCACAGCGCTGCTCATGAATTAATCGCACTTTATACGCAACCGGATAGGCCGGCAGGGCGCGGCCAAAGAATGCACTATTCTGCGATCAAAACCTGGGGATTAGCCCATCATCTCCCGTTATATCAACCGATCAATTTTAAATCTCCGGAAACCGTTGCTGAATTAGCGGCTTTGGCACCGGATCTCATCGTGGTGATTGCATATGGGTTAATTTTACCTAAATCGGTATTGGTAATTCCTCGCTTGGGATGTGTCAATGTGCATGCTTCCCTTCTTCCACGTTGGCGCGGCGCCTCTCCGATTCAGCAAGCACTTTTAACCGGAGATAACGAAACAGGCGTCACGATTATGCAAATGGATGTGGGTATGGATACGGGCGATTGTTTCTTACAAAGTATCTGTAGAATTGAGTCGACCGATACCAGTGCGAGTCTTCATCAACGCTTAAGCGTGCTTGCACCCGAGCCACTATTACGTACCATTGATGCTTTAACCAAAGGTGAAGCCAGGCCGGTTCAACAAACTGAAGAGGGTGTAACCTATGCGCCTAAAATTCAAAAACAAGATGCGGCGATTCAATGGGATCAACCTGCAAGCGTATTAGACCGACATATTCGTGGCTATTCTCCTTGGCCCGTTGCTTATACACAAATCGACAGCATTAACATTCGTATTTATCAAGCACATCCCATCGAACAAATCAGCGATCACCCCCCAGGGACTATTTTAGATATCAATCCAAAGGGGTTACTCGTCAATACCGGGCACGGCGTATTATGCATCACCTGCCTACAATTTCCGGGCGGAAAACCTATTACCCTTAGCGATTATATCAATGCCAGACGCCAAGAACTCCTTGTAGGAAAACATTTGCAATGACTAAACCTAAACCATCGGACCGCACGGTTGCATTACAGATCCTGTTACAAGTTATTCAAAATCATCAGCCCTTGTCTCAGCTTTTACAACAGCCTGGAATATCGTCATTAACCAAAGCCTTATGTTTCGGCGTGATTCGCCACTTTATTCGATTAGAAAGCGTCGCAGATTCGTTGGTCATAAAACGCCCCAAAGATCTGAGCGTCTGGTGCTGCATTTTATTAGGACTTTTCCAACTCGATGACATGAACATGCCGGATTATGCCGTCGTTCAAGAAACGGTGGCGCTCCTCTCACACCTTCATAAAACATGGGCCAAAGGCTTTGTGAATGCGCTATTACGTCGTTATTGTCGTGAACAGGGGGCGATCCAACAAGCGTTAGCAACCCATCCTGAGTACCAGTACAACCACCCCAAATGGTTATTGCAAACGATTCAACAAGCCTGGCCGCATGAATGGCAGGCTATTCTTGCGGCTAATGATACCCATCCGCCCATGGCGTTACGCATCAATCTTGCAAAAATAACACGCGAAGCGTACTGCAAGCAACTCGCGGCGGCGGAAATAGCGTACACTTTATTACCCCATACCGTCAGTGGGATCTTACTCGACACACCCTGCGCAGTGGATCAGATCCCAGGTTTTATCGAGGGGGAGATCTCTGTTCAAGATGGGGCGGCACAATTAGCTGGGCCGTTATTGACGCTGGCGCCTGGGTTACGCGTGTTAGATGCCTGTTGTGCGCCGGGTGGAAAGCTTGGACAAATCTTGGAATTAGAAACGCATCTCAGTTATTGTCTGGGAATCGATATTGAAGCAAAACGCTTGCCAAAAGTTAAGGATAACTGTCGTCGGTTACACCTTGATGCCGCGATACAAGTAGGAGATGCATCGCATCCCAAGACTTGGTGGGATGGCGTCACTTTTGATCGCATTTTAATCGATGCGCCGTGTTCTGCCACAGGCATCATTCGCCGTCATCCGGATATCAAATTATTGCGAACCCCTGACGATATCGTGCACATCACAGCCCTTCAAAAGGATATTTTAAATTCTTTATGGCCTCTACTAGCACCAAATGGTATTTTAGTATACGCAACCTGTTCCATTTTACCGAAAGAAAATGAAGAACAAATCGCTTCATTTATTGCGAGGCACCCTGACGCCATCGCTACGATAACGCCGCAACGCTGGGGACAATTCACCGGTCACGGCTGGCAAATCCTCCCAGGAAAACACGCGATGGATGGCTTTTTCTATGCACAGATTACAAAAAAACGCGCGGATTAATCATCAATGGAATGTGAGCCTGTTTCACTAGGGGCGTTTGAACCATTTTTCTTCCGAAGCACTGCGTCGTGGAGCGTCGACATTTGAATAGTTAACCACCCTTCAGTCCCCTCAGAATTTATTCTTCGGCTTATCGGCCTCTAGTTTAGCCGCAATACTATCTACTTCAGGAACTATTTTTGTATCGAAATCACTTTTTGACAGAGGACAAGACAATGGCGTTGCAAGGCCTAGCTCTTCGGGATCTATCGTTACTATCCTTGGAGCACTAGATTGGCTCTCATCATAGACCATACACTGGATTTTAACCCGAGCCTGTTGGTTACTCTGAATGGTTTTAATATACAAGATATTGGGATCCTCAACATTCACCTGGTCTACCCATAAACATGGGGTCCAAATACTTTTTATAGAAGACAAACGACTTTTAATCACTTGGTTTGATGGGATATTAACCGAATCTTCATTGTTGTTTGAATGGGGGGAATTCCAGTCCGGGCTAAAATAAAAAAATGTCGAACTATCTCCGCTTGTCGAACTAGCTTCACTTGTTGTGCCTTCAGAAGAGCGTGTGCCGACTGATAAAAAGTCATTACCCTCGTCATCTGAACTATCATTCACGCTAACGTCAGGCCTAGCTTGTTGTTCTGCGACTACTTTTTGAAAGGTGAGGAAAAATTTTCTCAACGGTTGTATCTTGTTGGATGCATGCTCATCTGATTTTATTTTTTGATAGAGCGTATTTAAAATAATCAAAACCCGATGGATTTGATCCGTAATATGCGGATCTAACATCCCTAATTGGGAATGCCAAGCATGATGATCCGCATTCTCTGGATCTAGCAACAACAGACAGGACTGTTTTAATAGATTAGCTTTTAACCTCAATAATGCGGCAGGATCTTTATTCGCTATTGCGGCGATAATAACGTGTTGACTATATTCTGTTTGCAGAGGGTTGTGGATTTGAATAAGATCTATCAGTTCCGCACACTCACAAACCATTTCTTGGCGTTCAGGGGTCATCTTCGATGAACTGAGCCCTTTAATATTGGCTTTATACCTGTTTGCTTGCACCGTTTCACTTGCGGTAAGATCCACTGCCTCCATAGCAATGAAGCGCATAGCCAAATCAAGAGCAGTTTCATTGTTCTGGCGAATAGCCGCAACTGCCTGATTCGTTGACCTTCTATCTTCTAAGATTTCGATACCTTCTTTTAATTTCCAAGGCAACCGATGCCATTCATCACTTTTAAAAATACACCGCGAAGATTTGGAGTGCTGAGGCATGCGAATCATGCGTTTCAAAGAAAACACATCGAACCCCGTTCCCAGTCCTTGTACCCTGGTTGCATACTCATAGTCAAAATTCCAAGAACGAGGGTGAATCGGATCAGTGTCAACAACCACAGGGGCATACCAAGATGTCGCGTGCAAAGGCCCTATAGTGTTAGCAGACACCGACAATCCATAGTCTATTAAGAAGAGATTGTTTTTGCTGGGATTCAATAAAATATTCCCCGGTTTAAGATCAGAGTGAATATAAGCTTGGTGAGATCTAGACAATTTTCCGGTGTGCAGCTTTGAGCATTCCCAGAGTAAGCGCCGTGTAATGGATAATTTTCCTCCTAAACTCAGCGCGTTTTTTGCAAGCGCATCTTTGAGGGTTAACTCGCCTAATTGCAATATTTGGTATTGCTTGGCGCCCGTCAGCGGTGCTGACGTATCTTTGGCGGGAACATCCCCCTCAGCTCGAGCGAAAGCTCTAATGGACGATTTCAATGATTCAATTACCTCCGAACTCGTGGGCCAAGGAAGTTCGGTTCGCCTTCGAATGATAGCATCATCAGCGCGCCTCATTTTATACGCGACTTTATGCTGATCTTCACGCAAATATAGTTTGCCATATTCTAATGCAGCATCTGGGACGTTATCAAATTCAAGCATCACGGATTGGGTTTGTCGCTGTGTCTTTTCTCCGTAGGCTAAGCCAACATCCTGGGAAATCGCTGCTTCAGAAACGGGTTCCTTAGAGGTATTAAGCGGATCCTCACTTAACTCGATATCAGAAGCTATTAACAATTTGATTAATTTCGTCGTCCAGTCAGTTTCGGTTTTAATCGGTATGCTCGACTCCAGCTGGGGAATTAATTGCTTAATCTCCCTATATATTTTCTCAAGTTCGGCATTCTCTTGGGGAGGGGGCACTTCCTTCAGCGTTTGATGACTGGCTTCTTTAAAATACAATTGCCTATCTAAGACGGTGAACGTTCCTGGAGAGATGCACTTTGAAGTCATAAGCAAAAGTGTTTGTTGTTCTCGAAAAGAAAGTTGAGTTAGATTGTGTAAAAAAAAGGAATCGATATGTTGATGCTGAATTTTTACAGCATAGAGTCGACCATGTCTATCCACACCATATTTGGCACGACCATAGCCGCCAGCCCCCAGGACATGACCCTTGACGTTTTTATTAGCCAGACGAATAGCAATTTTTTTCTGCGTATCGGGATCCTGATACCAAATGTGCGAATAGGATTGTCCTGCAATTTGTCTATCAAGTTTAATCAAAGTAGGATCTTGTGCGAAGATTTGGTCTACAGCATCGAATTGATCTTGCTGGTTTTTAGCCTCTTGGCAATACGCCTCCAAACTTATTTTTTGCGGCATGATGAGCCTTCAATTTTTTGGCAAACATGTATAATTATATAGCAGAATATCTTAATAAAGGCCAAAAAATTATTTAAAAAATTCAGGACTGACCTAAAACGCAGATCTCTTGGCTGGATTGATTCGGGCGATTAACCATTGCTTCCTAGGTACGAGATAACAGGGTCACTAGGGCTTGTTGTTGCTTTTTATTCAATGTTGTCAGAGGTAAAGTTGTTATACCCAAAACCCGATATAATCCTTGCAGTGCTTCAGGCAAAATTTTTAAATGTTTAGTAATGGTTTCGGAATCCCCCCGTTGTAACGGCCCGGTCAAAGCCATTTTCGGTTGCGACGCATGTAAGATATTGTGGCAAGTACTTTCTAACAATCGCCTTAATACTTGCTCTGCTTGTCTGGCCTCTAACCCCGCCGCTAATAAACACGTTTGGGCATGCTGGGCCAAGGTCACTACATAATTGGAGGCCAGCACCCCTGCCACGTGATACAGCGTTTTGTAACCCTTATCGATGCCATACACCCATGAACCAATAGCCGTCAATAAGGGCATCAACATCTGCACAGCCGGTGTATCACCTTCCAAAGCGCAGGGCACGTTCTGGTACTGCTCGACACTCAATGGCACGTGTTTAAAACTCATCATCGGATGCATGCTGGCTATCCTGACCGCTAAGGGGGATAACCCTGCTAAAACGTCTGAGTTCAATCCGCCACTGCAGTGAAACACCACATCCTCTGCTTGAAGATGTGGGTTTTTTTCTAATCGAGTAGCCACTTCTGCAATCTTATTATCCGGCGTGGCAATCAAAGTCAAATCGGCATGGGGCAAGGTTTCTATACTGGCATAAGGCAAGCCCTGCCCAATATATCGAATTGCCGTGACGGCACTTTCTTCAACACTATTGACAACCCCAAGAAGCCTCACTTGTCGGGCGCTAACAAGTAAATAACCCAGGGTTTGACCGACTTGACCGGCACCGATAATGTTCATGGTTATCATTGATTATTGCTCCAATATTACGCAGAACCTGAGCTCATCACTCAATCAGGAAAAATTGTCATCTTTGCACGCATTAACCGTTTTGCTTTCAATTCTCTCGTTGTCTGATTCCATTCTCCCAATCCTTGAAACTGCTGATCACCATCGTATAAACGTACTTCACCAGAACTGGCATCTCCCTCCATCTGCACAATCTTTCCTTGATACAACGCTTGGACTTGTTCCGAGGAGAGTAACAATGCAGGCAATTGTCGCACAATGAAGTCAGCGGGCAGCAAACATCGATCGCGTTCTTCGTTAGACAACAACGCCAAAGCCTCCCATGTATACATAGGTTGGTCTTCAAACCCAGCGGTGTAATGGCGATGCAACTGTGTCACATGCGCGCCTACGTTTAGGCGCTCACCCAAATCCGTTATCAATGTTCGAATATACGTGCCTTTACTACAACGCACTTTAAATCGTGCAAAGGGTGGGGTAAATGAATCTAATTGGAAGTCATAAATCTTAATGGGGCGTGCTTCGCGTGCCACTTCAATTCCTGCACGCGCTAATTCATATAATTTCTTTCCTTGATGCTTCAACGCAGAATACATAGGAGGGATTTGCAAATAATCCCCTAAAAATGCAGCCATCTGATGTTCTATCTGCTCACGCGTAAGTTGATCGATGCTGGCGGTTGCTGTGACTTGTCCCTGCGCATCGCCGGTATCGGTTTCAACTCCAAACAGCGCTGTGACCTCATAGCCTTTATCCGCGTTCAACCCATAATGCGAAAACTTGGTGGCCTCTCCAAAACAAATCGGTAGCATGCCGGTAGCCAAAGGATCTAAACTTCCCATATGTCCCGCTTTGCGTGCCTCAAACAAACGCTTCACGTGCTGTAATACCGCATTTGACGTCAATAATCCGGGTTTATTGATGACAATAATACCGTTCAAATCTCGTTGGATGCGACCAGAATTACTCTTCTTCATCACGCGGGTTCACTTTGTCGATCAAGCGACCGAGTTTCGTCGCATACTCAATCGATATATCATAAACAAAATGGAGTTTCGGGACTGTACGTAAAGTCGACGTTTTCGCTAAAGCGGAACGCAAATAACTTGCTGCTGCATTCAGGACTGTTTCTGCTTCGTCTGGATTGCCATTAAATACGGTAAAATAAATTTTAGCGTGGCTTAGATCTTTTGAGACCTTAGCCGCAGATACCGTAATCAATCCAGGTAAGCGTGGATCTTTCACTTCTTTTTGGATCAGCAAGGCCAACTCACGTTGTATCATTTGCGCAATGCGATCCGTACGTTTAAAATCAGGCATACGTACTCGAGTTAAGTCAAATCACGTTTCAATTCAATTGTCTCAAATACTTCAATCAAATCACCGGGTTTTACATCATTATAATTTTTCACACCTATACCGCATTCTATGCCTTGACGCACTTCAGAAACGTCATCTTTAAATCGGCGTAACGACTCCAATGTCCCTTCGTAAATGACGGTATTATCTCGTAATACACGGATCGGATTGTTACGTTTAATCACCCCTTCCACCACCATACAACCGGCAATAGCCCCCAATTTTGGCGAGCGGAATACATCGCGAACCTCAGCAATCCCCACAATTTGTTCTTTAAATTGCGGTGCCAACATACCGCCTAATGCGCCTTTAACTTGATCCACAATGTCATAAATAACCGAATAGTAATGCAAGCTAACCGATTCTAACTCGGCCAAACGTTTTGCGCCGGCATCGGCACGGACATTAAAGCCAATTAGTAACCCATTGGACGCCAAGGCTAAATGCACATCGGATTCAGTGATACCACCTACGCCACTGGCAATGACTGCAACTTTCACTTCGTCATTGGAGAGTTTGACTAGCGCATCGCCAATTGCTTCGACTGATCCCTGCATATCTGCTTTCAAAACGATATTCAGAACTTTAGCCTGACTTTCGGCCATATTGTCAAAAATACCTTCTAGAGATGTTTTTTGACGACGTGCCAATTTCACATCTCTGAATTTGCCTTGACGAAATAGTGCTACTTCACGCGCACGTTTTTCATCTTGCACGACGATCGCTTCATCCCCTGCATGCGGAATAGCGGACAATCCTAAAATTTCGACCGGCATGGAGGGTCCTGCAGAATCCACTGGAAGACCTGCATCGGAAACCAAAGCGCGAACCCGACCATATTGGAATCCCGCTAGAATAATATCCCCTCGGCGTAAGGTACCACGCTGCACCAAAATTGTTGCAACGGGACCACGGCCTTTGTCGAGACGCGATTCTATCACAACCCCTTTCGCGGCACCGTCGGTGTGCGCCTTTAACTCCAATACTTCGGCTTGCAACAGTATAGCATCCAACAGTTGGTCAACACCTAATCCGGTTCTTGCTGAGATTGGGACAAACATCGTGTCCCCGCCCCAAGGCTCTGGAATCACTTCGTAATTAGATAATTCTGTCATAACGCGCTCCGGATCCGCACCGGGTTTATCCATTTTGTTAATAGCAACGATAATCGGCACTTTTGCCGCTTTCGCATGCTGAATGGCTTCAAGTGTTTGCGGTTTCACCCCATCATCCACGGCAACGATCAAGATTACGATATCGGTTGCTTGGGCACCCCGTGCACGCATCGCAGTAAATGCAGCATGGCCTGGGGTATCGAGGAAGGTAATGGCGCCTTTGGGCGTGCTGACATGATATGCACCAATATGTTGCGTGATGCCACCTGCTTCAGCTGCTGCTACTTTCGTTAGACGAATATAATCGAGAAGCGATGTTTTTCCGTGATCCACATGGCCCATAATCGTGACCACAGGTGCACGAGGCAATTCTTCACCACCTTTGGTAACCACATCGTCTAACCGATTTTCCAATACATTTTCTTGCATGGGTCTAGCTTTGTGCCCCATTTCTTCTACAACAATAACGGCTGTTTCTTGATCGATAACTTGGTTGATGGTCGCCATCGCGCCCAAGCCTATCATCACTTTAATCACTTCGGCAACTTTGACAGACATACGTTTAGCCAGTTCAGCAACAGTAATCGTTTCAGGAATTTGGACCTCACGCACTACAGGCGCCGTAGGTTTTTCAAACCCATGTGTCAGTGCTTCTTCCGCTTCACGGTATTTATCAGATTTTTCATTTGATTTGCGTTTTTTAGGCTTATGGCGTTTAGAATAGGCGCCTTCAACCTCTAACTCTTCACTGATGACGATATTTTTACCGCCTTTGCGTTTGTTAGCATGTGTCGTCGTTACCCCGCGTTTGAAATCAGAGCGTTCAGCGTCTTCTTCTTTGACCACATGCTTTTTCTTAACATGTTTATCCGCTTTAACTTCCTTGGTTTCAGTCGCCACTTCTCCGGGCACAGGTGTGGCATCGGTTGATTCAGTCGACAAGGACGCATCGGAAGCCTCTTGTTCGACTGATGTTTTGGCGATGGCGTCCTCCGCTTCTGTCGATAGAGTTTCAACAAATTCCTCAGACCCGAGCGACGACTCAACGTCGGTTGCTGGCGTTTCCAAATCTTCACTAGGATCTGACCCTACTGGCGCAGTAACGTCAACAGGGCGTTTAACAAATACACGTTTTTTTCGGATTTCAATATTAACGGTCTTTCCACTGTGCGCATCATGACTGGTGGCTTGAGACAACGATTTACGACGAAAGGAAATACGCTCGCCAGCACCCGATTCTGTTGTGGGGCCTCGCTTGAGATGATTGAGTAATATGAGTTTTTCTTGCTCGTTAACGATGTCATTTTCATCGGTAATCGTCAATCCAGCTTCTTGCAACTGGGTCAATAAGCGCTCGACAGGGGTTTTAACCATCTCAGCTAATTGTTTAACCGTTACATCCGCCATATCTATTCCCCTCAGTTACGCTACAATGGGTAACTAGGGGCTCAGCGATTACGCTACAAAACCCTAGTCACTACAGGTTACTCATGTGATGCATCTTCAGCAAACCATCGCTCACGGGCTTTCATAATTAATTTTCCGGCTTGTTCTTCAGTCATCGCTGGTAATACAAGAAGTTCATCGATAGATTGTTCTGCTAGTTCATCCATATTGCTGACGCCAATCGTTTTTAATTGTTCAATTAATTCCGTGGTCATGCCTGGTATAGATGACAAATGCAAATCATCAGCGCCTGCGTTAGATGCTAACGCTTGTGCGAGTAACGTATCGTTGGCTCGGCTACGCAAGGCGTCAACAATTTCTTCATCAAAGCCATCAATGGCTAGCAATTCGTCGATTGGGACATATGCAATTTCTTCTAGGGATGAGAAACCATGAGATAATAATAATCCGGCAATTTCTTCATCAACGCCGAGTGAATCGACGAACAAACTCACTGTTTTACTGGTTTCTTCGTGGGTTTTACCTTCAAACTCTTCAATGGTCATGACGTTCAAGGTCCATCCCGTCAGCTGACTCGCTAAACGCACATTCTGTCCATTTCGGCCAATGGCTTGAGACAGTTGATCCTTGTGCACCGCTAAATCCATTACATGCGCGTCTTCATCAACGACAATCGATGAAATTTCCGCAGGGGCCATTGCATTGATAACTAATTTGGCAGGATTATCGTCCCACAAAACGATATCGACACGCTCCCCGCCTAGCTCGCTGGATACAGCTTGTACACGTGCACCACGCATTCCAACACAGGCGCCTATCGGATCGATACGGCCGTCGTTTGTCTTGACGGCAATTTTAGCGCGGTTGCCCGGCTCACGGGCCGCTGCTTTAATTTGGATAATATTCTCACCGATCTCAGGGACTTCTATGCGAAATAACTCGATAAGCATTTCCTTGCGGACGCGACTGATGAGCAATTGTGGCCCGCGAACATGTTCTAAAATATCGTATAAATAAGCCCGAACGCGATCATTCGGTCTGAAAATTTCTTGAGGGAGCATTTCATTTCGCGGCATCATCGCTTCCGCTTTGCCGCCTAAGTCGATAATAATATGGTCACGGGTTGCTTTTTTAACAACGCCATAAACCAATTGACCTATTTTTTCTTGAAATTGTTGAATAACTAACTGGCGTTCTGCTTCACGAATTTTTTGAAAAATAACGTGACGCGCTGTCTGTGCAGCAATACGTCCAAATTCAATGGAAGGCATGGGTTCTTCGATAAGGTCACCCAAAACGCTCCCTGGTTTTTTTTCATCTGCTTGAGCAACGGTTAGTTGTCGATCCGGAAATTCAACGTCTTCATCGGCAACAACATCCCAATAGCGCGTCGTCACATAATCACCGGAGCGCGGGTCCATCACCACTTGAACACCAAACTCTGCTCCCGCCAATTTTCGGGTTGCCGATTCAAGTGCTGATTGTATCGCACTGATCACGACTTCTTTGCTCACCCCTTTTTCGTTGGATAGCGCTTCCGCAACTAATAGCAATTCTTTGCTCATCATTCGCCTCACTTAGATGTCAAATGTGCTTTCGCAATCGTGTTAAAAGAAAAGTGTTGTATCCCACTGCCGAGATCCAGCACCAACTCTTGCGCATCCGCGGAAACAATCACACCTGAGAAATTCCGTTGATTCGCAAGAGGTTTTGTCAATTTAATATCGACTTGCTGACCAATATAACGTTGATATTGACCCGCATTAAAAAATGGTCTAGGTATGCCAGGTGATGATATTTCTAAACGGTATTCGCCTGTAATCGGATCTTCGACGTCCAAAACGGCACTGACTTGTCGACTCACCCGTTCACAATCCTCGATACCTATACCGTTTATACTGTCGATGTAAATACGCAGCAGCGCATAGCCACCTCGCGCCAAATACTGACAACCCCACAATTCATAACCCATAGCTTCTAACGTGGGTTTCAGTAGCTGTTCTAGTTCTGTTTGCATTATATCCCAAAAACGTCACCCTACCTGAGGGCAATAAAAAACCCCATAAATGGGGCTTTTAAAGTGGTAGCGGGGGCAGGATTTGAACCTACGACCTTCGGGTTATGAGCCCGACGAGCTACCAGGCTGCTCCACCCCGCATCAACTGAGGAGCATTATATAGGAATCAATCGCGCAAAGCAACGCATAATTTGCAAATTAAGGCAATTGAGATGAGCGCGATTTGACATTCTAGACATCTCGGCCTAAACCTAGTAATACCTCATGATGTTATTAGAGTCTGCGTCTCATGTACAACAAGAGCCAACTTACAGCATTAACCCTTTCGCCGATCGTACCCTTTACATTTCCGTTTACAAATCCCAACGTCCGATCGATTGCTGAACTTTCCCTTGCTATTCAGCCGTTTGCGGCGCTCTATAAAAGCCGTAAAATCACCCCAGAACAAGTAAAAGAAGCGAACAGTTTACTGGATCAGATAAAGAAAAAGCGCTTGTACAATTTTATTATGGCGGTGAACGCGTTACTCAAGCCTCTGAATACCCAGATTGATGCGTATAATCATGCTGATACGATTGAGAAAAAAGTTAAACACCTCCAAGATATTACAACTCAAAAAAATGAGATAGATGTTCAATTCCCTGAAAATGCCATCAAACTATGTCCAGAGTATATCCATGCATTTTACGAAAAAATGACGGCAGAAATTCAATCTCAATATCAGCAATTAGAGAAGCACCGCACTGTTCTATCTTCACATCGCTATCCATTATCAGAATTATTACAAACAATGCCCCCCCCTAAACTTAATCGTCTCCTTCAAATTTTATGTGACCGAAAACAATATGACGATGATTTAAAAGAGTTATATACTGAAAGGGAAGTGGGCTATACCGAATTTAATCAATTTTTAGAGACACATGCTGTCAGTTTCATTCAAGGTGGGAACAACTCGACTAATGTATTGATTGAATCGACACAAAACCCCTCTGTTTCTTATGTCCTAAAAATTGAAAACCGGTTGAATCAACCTCAGAATATTTCCAAGCATTTTGCGCAAACAGTTTTAAAAGAGGTGATCCCTCAACCAGACATGGCCCGGCGCGCATGGTTTACCCGGCGTCACAAAGATCATCAGGACGAGATTATCATTCGCACCATCAAGACCCTACCCTACTACACGATGGGAAATGTCCATCAACATGCGTTGACACAATCCCTTCCTACACAACGAATCAGAAGCGCGTTGAACATCTATCAACAGATGGGCACTATTCTTGTGCATCTCGGTCATAATGGTGGTGCTTTCCCGGATATGAAAAATAATAACTGGCTTATCGGGGAGAATCAAACATTACAAATTGCTGATGATAAATCGCTTCGATGGCAAAACAGTGACGGCATCTTGGATGTATTTAGTGACAAAAGCCAATGGCATGGGGATATTCTCAAATCCCTCGATTATATGCCACCAGAAGTGTTTCAAGCAACGCGTCCTATTGTTGTCGATTCGCTGCATGTGTTTACTTGGGGGAAAAATTTATACGAGTATTTGGCAGCAGCCCGTGATAATTTTAAAGTGGATAATACCTGCATAAAGCTGAACAACGGTAGCGATTTTAATTTCGATGATTTTTCTATATTTAACACGGTACCGACGGGACCGTTGTTAAGACAGTTGATCGTCGATACGGTGAAACCAGAAGCAAATCAGCGCATTTC
The DNA here is from genome assembly GCA_947504795.1 of Legionellaceae bacterium. GTDB lineage: Bacteria > Pseudomonadota > Gammaproteobacteria > Legionellales > Legionellaceae. The sequence continues at coordinate 3,588 of CANNJG010000005.1, read as the reverse complement.
TATGGAAACTGCATTAAAACGCTTAAGTCAGATCCAACAACTAGATACTCTCCAACAATCACTATTTGAGATACTTTACAGCAATCATTTTGCACCCGATATTATTGGAAAGTATATTCAAGATGCGTTCTCATCCACAGATCCAACTGCACTCAATCACTCTACTCAAGAAGCCAATCGACCGGCTTTACTGGACAACGTAAAAACGTTTCAAACTGTTTTGAAAAAACAATACGATTTGGAATGGAAAGTGATATTCGAGAAGGTCGATACCATCTTGAACGCTCATCCTAATGAAGACATACAAGCCTACTACGATCAATGTCTTGAAAACTATCAGAATATAAAACCCAATGCTTTCGAACAATTTGCAGCCGATTTATCAGCTTTATACGAAGCAGCGCAAATCCTAGAAAAAAAGAGTAGAATACCCCAGAACAAAGCATAAACGATAACAATCATGATGACGAGGGTGTTATGGCGAGTGAATTTCATAAACTGATGGAAGCGGGGAATCTAGAAGGCATCGAAGCGCTCTTCAGTCGAGGATTCAAACCCACCGATCTGAATGACGAACAGTACGATCTATTCTATAACGCGTGCCTGCTCCCAGTAAGTCATTCGCTTCAACAAAAAACAAGCATCGAGAATACGCTTAAATTAGTGTTTCAGTACACTCCCAGTGTCCTCCATCGCACTGACAAAAACGGCCTCTCCCTTGCACATTCTTTGGCGCGTTTAGGGTATGACCATGTTCTGCAAGAACTCATTCAAAAAGGCAGCGGAAAAGAGCTGATGATCCCCGATAAAAAAGATGGATATCTGCCGATCCACAACGCTATCATTAATGATAAGACCACCACCGTGGAATTATTATTGACCCTACCCGGGATGTCTGTCGTCAAAGATATTGAGAACCGAAACATTATCCATTGTGCTGCGCGTTATGGTAACGAAGCCATGATGCGTTGCTGCTGCGAACATCGCGGTGTCACAAAAAACATTAACGAACTCGTGAATGCCAAGGATAGCAATAACCAAACACCCGCACAATTATTGTTCGACTACAATACAACGGATAAGGTTGAAGAAATCATGGATATATTAGAACGTTTCGGTGCTGAACCTCTTTCACGATTACCTAGTCCCTTTAAAACTCGGCCTTATTGAGAGGTGACGCTGAGATTGCCTTAGGCGTCATTTAACAAGTGCGTTGACAATGAACTCAAATCTGTTAACCTTGTTGATTCGACGATGGTGGCACTTTGGGTCCCCTCGCGGCGATAATCGTGTGAACCCCGTCAGACCCGGAAGGGAGCAGCGGTAGCATTTAAATCGCGCGCAGAGGTGTGGCTCTTTGCGCCGCCGCCCACCCTACTTTGATTTTACATGATGCGTTATATTGCCTTAGCCCGTAAATGGCGACCCCAAACGTTCACAACCTTACTCGGCCAAGACCCCATCACACGCGCATTAACCCAATCCCTTACTCAAAATCGTGTCCATCATGCGTATCTTTTCACGGGCACGCGAGGAGTTGGAAAGACGAGCTTGGCGAGAATCATGGCCAAAGCACTCAATTGCGAACAGGGCGTTTCTGCGCATCCTTGCCTCACCTGTGATGCCTGTGTCGCTATCGAACAAGGTCGCTTTGTGGACTTGATTGAAATTGATGGCGCCTCCAAAACCCGAGTTGAAGATACACGTGAGTTATTGGATAACGTCCAATACGCACCAACAATTGGGCGCTTTAAAATTTATTTGATTGATGAAGTACACATGTTGTCACAACATAGCTTCAATGCCTTATTAAAAACCTTGGAAGAACCCCCCGCTCATGTGAAATTTTTATTAGCCACCACCGATCCCCAAAAATTACCCATTACCGTTTTATCACGATGCCTAAAGTTCCATTTAAAAGAAGTGGCAGAAACAACGATTCACCAACATGTGACGCATATTTTAGACAGTGAACAGATTACTTACGAACCACAAGCACTTCTGTATATCACGAAAGCCGCGCGCGGCAGCTTAAGAGATGCGCTCAGTATCCTAGATCAGGTGATTGCCGGACGCAACGGCACGTTACTTACGACTGACGTTACCACTTTACTCGGGTGTAGTAGCGATGATTATGCTCGGCAGTTGTTACAAGCTTTAATTGCACAGCAACCGGAAGTGTTGATAACAATTAGTCACAAAATTGCTGAAGATGGTGGGCATTTTCGCTATGTATTGGATGAGCTCTTAAGCTACCTGCATCGCATGGCTATTGGCCATGCCCTCCCCAATACCCCAGTTCTCATTGAACCTGATCCGAGTATCGCAACATTCTGTCAGCAATTATCTGCAGAAGATACGCAACTGTTTTACCAAATTGCGTTAAAGGGGACACAGGATCTAAGTTACGCACCCACTCTGGCGATGGGATTTGAAATGACCTTGTTGCGTATGTATACCTTTAAACCAGCCAACATCGTATTATCGCCACCACTGGCCTATCAGGCAGAAACTCCTATTGCCATACCTAAATCTCTCCCTTCACTAAAACCCACGTCGGAACAACCTTGGGATGCGATCACGGCCCAATTAAAACTAACGGGGTTAGCCTTGACCGCGATTCAACACACTGAATTATTGGAAAAAACACCCGGGTCGGTCGTGCTAAAAGTCGAAAAAGCACATCAATCCATTTTCACAGAAGCGGTTATTATGCGTATCTCCGATGGATTGGGCGCTTATTATGGCGCGCCTATACGGTTAAGTTTTCAATATTTCGATCAGCCACTCGACTCCCCTGCAGCTCAAAAAAAAGAATTGAAACGCCAGCGCACCCAAGAACAAACCCACGCATTACAAACAGACCCGGTATTTCAACAAATTCAAAAAGAATTTTCTGCGGATGTGATAATGGATTCTATTGAGGGAAAAGCTTAGATGGATAGCCAACATCGTCACTGAAAACGTAGTAAGGCTAAGAGTATTCAGGTATTAAGCAACCTACAATACCCTCCTAATCACTCAGTGACCGGTGGGCAATGATAAGAGTTGTCACTCAGGCATTACCCCCCCATAGAACTTATGGTTAAATTATATAAAAAGATCTGTTACAATGACATTTCAATAATGTTCGTAACCTTTTGAGAGGGAAAAATGAGTGATTTAGGTGGAAATCTTAATAAGTTGTTAGATGAAGCGCAAAAAATGCAAGATCGCATGAAAAAGGCGCAAGAAGAATTAACGCAACTCAGCGTGGAAGGTAAAGCGGGTGGTGGCATGGTCAAAGTGTACATGAATGGCCGTCATGATGTTTCTAAAGTAACCATTGCTAAATCGTTGTTGGACGAAGAAGTTGAAATGTTAGAAGACTTAGTTGCCGCATCAGTGAATGATGCTGTTCGTCAAGTCGAAAAAATCTCTAAAGATAAAATCAATCAATTAACAGCAGGATTGAATATCCCAACCGACTTTATGAAAGAAGAGGACAAATAAGCGTTTTATGGATGCTCTATCGCGCCTGGTCACAGCATTACGCTGCCTTCCAGGCGTCGGACCCAAATCCGCACAACGTATGGTGTTTCATCTATT